>JBOGJX010000549.1:0-17537 GCA_050745285.1 Terriglobia bacterium | reverse complement strand
TTGATTTACAAGCAGATTCTTCGCTCCGCTCAGAATGACGGGCGCTTTTCAGCAGCCTGAAATGGCCGCCGAAGCGCTTCGCAGTCACAACGCCGCGGCAAAGTGTAGTTGCCACCGCCGCTACAATTTACGGTTTTGCCGCCGGTGCTTGTTCGAGGCCTTCGACATAATGGCGCAACAAATTAGCGCAGCGCTCGGCGATTTGGTCCGGCTTCATGTGGCGCGCGTCGATCTCCGTTCGCGGACCGGGCGGCGCCGGCGATTGGTTCTTTTTGGGACCAGTGTTCAGAATGTCCGCCTGCCAAAGGCGCTCGCCTGTCACCCAATTCACAATAGTTACCGAAAGCACCGGCGGCGTTTTTTGCGGACGACGTATGCTGGGCACGACGCCGTGGGGAGCAAAGAGGTCCTTGTTGTCTGGATTCTTCGAGCGAATCACGAGGTCCACGCCCTGACGGGTTCCCGAGACCTGGTATTTCCCCCAAGCGCGGAGATCCTGAATGAGCCATTGGTCCAGGTGGTCCGGCATGGGCTCAACGTAGATGGACTTGGCCGTAACTAGGCGATGGGCGCTTGCGGCATGCGCCTGCGCTCCGTAGGCAAGGCCGGCGGGAAGGATTAACCCGGCAAGCAGCATCAACGTCAATGTCTTTTGCTTCATATAGAGCTCCAGCGCCCCAGATGAGTTGTAGCGGCGGCGTCCCCCCGCCGAAAGGTTGGAAAAGCCGGCGGCGAGACGCCACCGCTACAGCGCCTTAACCGGCATTCCACCTGGACTTTCTGGCAATCGTACCGGCACGCCTTGCGACCGCAGAAATTCTTTCAGGCCGCGCAGCGTGTGCTGCTTGAAGTGGAAGATGGAGGCGGCGAGCGCGGCGTCGGCCGCTCCGCGCAGGAAAACGTCCGCGAAGTGTTGCGGCTTTCCCGCGCCGCCCGATGCGATGACGGGGATGTGCACGGTGTTTGAGATTGCCGCCGTCAACTCACAGTCAAATCCGTTTTTAGTGCCATCGGCATCCATCGAAGTCAGCAGAATTTCTCCCGCGCCCAGGGCCTCCACCTGCTGCGCCCACTCTACGGCGTCCAATGCGGTTGCCCGCGTGCCGCCGTAGGTTACTACGTTCCAGCTTGGCCCGCTTGACCAGTTAGGCCCGCTAGGATTACCGGCCCGGTTGTGCAGCGTCCGGCGGCGCGCGTCAATCGCCACTACCACCGCCTGATTGCCAAAGCGTGACGCGAGTTCGGCGACCAATTGCGGACGCTCCACGGCCGCCGTGTTCACGGCCACCTTATCGGCCCCGGCGGAGAGCAGGCGCACGCCGTCTTCGAGCGCCCTCACGCCGCCGCCCACCGTAAGCGGGATAAAGAGTTTGCTGGCGACGCGGTTAACCGTGTCCATAAGCGTCGCGCGGCCTTCGCGCGAGGCGGAGATATCCAGCATCACCAATTCGTCTGCGCCCTCGCGGTTGTAAGCGCCGGCAAGCTCAGCGGGATCGCCCGCGTCACGCAGTTCGAGAAACTGGACGCCTTTTACAACCCGGCCGTCCTTGCAATCAAGACACGGTATGATGCGTTTAGCAAGCATAAGAAAAAAGGTCCGTTGCCGGTAGCCCGTTATCCGTTGGGTGGCGCAGACATGGCATAAAACGCGATGTATGCACCACCCATGATGAAAATTCCGGTCGAGAGAGCGGAAGGGCACGGTTTTAACCGTGCCGGAAAAGCCCTCACCCACCACTTCGTGGTCCCGTCTTTTTCTTCTGGCCCAAAGGGAGAGGGGACGGGGGGTGAGGGAGGTAGCGCCTCCGGGCGGCATGGCCGAATCCATGCCCTTCCGGCCGTATTTTCACGCCTTGCGGGTGCTGCCCCACCGCATGACCGGCTGTTATAGTTCGAGAAAATTATTGAAGACACGCAGTCCCGCCTCGCCCGATTTTTCCGGGTGGAACTGAACAGCGCGAATATTATTCAATTCCACCGCGGCGGCGAACCGCTGTCCGTATTCCGTCACGCCGGTGCTTGAGTCGTTCACCGGACCGTAATACGAGTGGCAAAAATAAAAGAAGCTCCCACTCTTCACTCCCTCAAGCAGAGGCGTTGCGCGCCCAATTTCCAACTGGCTCCAGCCTACGTGCGGGACTTTGAAGACGCCTTCGAGCCTGCGCACGCGGCCCGGCAGCAGGCCGAGGCCTGGCGTTTCGGGCGCTTCATCGCTGCCCTCATAGAGCGCCTGAAGTCCGAGGCAGATTCCGAGAAACGGCTTGCCGCCGGAGAGGGCCTCGCGCAGCGGCTTGATTAATCCGCGCTCGTCGAGCGCCTTCATCATGCAGCCGAAGTGGCCCTGGCCGGGAAAAATAATCTTCTCCGCGGCCGTCAAGTCTTCCGCGCTCTCAATCTGGCGGGCGGCGTATCCGAGGTAAAGCACGGCTTTCAAAACCGAGCCCACGTTCCCCGCGCCATAGTCGATGACGGCAATCATAGCAACCCCTTCGTGCTGGGGAGCTGTTGCTTGAGTCTAGTGTCGCGCGAGCAGGCGTAGCGCAGGGCGCGGGCGAACGCCTTGAAGAGCGCCTCGACGGCGTGATGGCTTGAGCGTCCGTAGGCGATCTTCAGGTGCACGTTGGCGCGCGCGCTTGATGCAAACGCCTGAAAGAAATCCTCGAGCAGCTCGGTTTGCAGGTCGCCCACCCTGCGGACACGGAGCGGAGCGTTCATCACCAGATACGGCCTGCCGCTCAAATCAATCGCGGCCAGGCCTAGCGTCTCATCCATCGGCATCACGAAGTAGCCGGCGCGGTTGATCCCTTTCTTGCCGCCGAGCGCTTCGCGCACCAACTCGCCGAGCACCAGGCCCGTGTCCTCCACCGTGTGATGTTGGTCCACGTCGAGATCACCCTTGGCCACAAGCTCAAGATCAAAGCCCCCGTGGCGCGTGAAAAGCTCAAGCATGTGGTCGAGGAACCGGATGCCGGTCGATACATGGTAGCGCCCATGGCCGTCAAGATTGAGCCGGGCGTGGATATCCGTCTCTAGAGTCTCGCGGTGCAGGCTGGCGACGCGTGCCTTCATGAGAACCACCCTTTGAACGATCCCTTCGTGCGTCTGTTTTGCGCGGCGGTTGAGTCTGTGTCGATGAGGCGTAGAAGGTGCGAAAGAGCATCCGCCATGAGGCGCATTTGCAGCGCGGCGCCGATGGTGATGCGTACGCAGTGCTTGAGCTGTGAATCGCCGCTCCAGCCGCGCACCAAAATGCCTTGCTTGCGCAGCCGCTCGACCACTTCCTGCGCACGCGGTCCCACACGAATCAACACGAAGTTGGCCGAGCTCGGGATGTAGCGAATCCTCATGCGGTCGAGTTCCCGGCAAAAGCGCTCGCGGTTGAGGCGGACCGCACCCGCGTAATGCGCCACGGGATCGGCAAAGTGGATCGCTTCCGCGGCTGCCGCCGCGGCCAGAGCATTCACCGCATAGGCGGCGTGAATGCGGCGCATCAATCCCGTCAGTCCCCGGTCAGCGAACATCAGCCCAATGCGCAGCGCCGCCAGCCCGAAGGCTTTGGAGAACGTGCGGCTGACGATAAGGTTTGGAAAGCGCCGGATCCAGGGCAGAATGGTGACGCCCGAAAAATCGAAGTAAGCCTCATCCACCAGCACCACCGTGCCGGGTAACGCTTTGAGCAAGGCTCCCAGGTCCTCGGGTGGAAACATCGTGCCCGTCGGATTATTGGGATTGGCCAGCGCCATCCATCGCGCCCGCTTGCCGGCGGCGATCAGTTTGCCGATGGGAAGCCGGGCTTCGCGGTCGTAGCGCACGGCGCGCGTCTTGCCGCCCGAAACCTCATGGAAAAACTGGAAGATGGAAAACGTGGGGGAGGGAATCACAAGCGCGTCGCCGGGGTCAACGAACGTATCGCAGATCATCATGATGGAATCGTCCACGCCATTGGTGACGATCAGCTCTTCGGGCGAGACGCCGAAATATTGTGCGAGCGCGTTGCGGCTCGTCTCGTACTCAGGATAGACGGCGCACCACGCCGGCGTCATCACGCGCCGGAGCGCTCGCACCAGGCCCGGAGGGCAGCCCACTGTGTTTTCGTTGAGGTCGAGACGGAGCAACCCCGCGCGCCCCTCGGGCTGCGGCCTGTATTCTTCAACCTGCTCAACGGCTTTACGCGCGCGGATCATCTTCAAACCTCGTTTGGACGGAGTGCGCATGCGCCTTCAGTCCCTCGGTTTCAGCCAGCGTGACGATGGTGCGCCTCAATCTCCGCAGCCCCGCGCGGCTCAGCCGCTGCACGGAGATGGACTTTACAAAGTCGGCCGCGGTCAGGCCGCCGCGCACGCGAGCCGCGCCGGCCGTGGGCAGCACATGATTGCCGCCCGAAGCATAATCTCCCGCCGCCACGGGACTCGTGCCGCCCAGGAAAATTGCCCCCGCGGAGCTAATTTGGGCCAGGGAAGAAGTGGCGTCATCGAGCAACGTCAGGTGCTCGGGGGCAAAGCGGTTCGCAAGCTCGATGGATTCCGCAAGGCTCGTCGTAAGGATAATTGCGCCTTGCCTGCCGAGCGATGTTTCCGCCACCGGCAAGCGCAGCCGTTTCAGAATTGTCTGCGCGGCCTTCTGCACTTCCAGCGCAAGTTTCATAGACGACGTAATGAAGATGGCGGATGCGTCCGGGTCATGCTCGGCTTGCGCGACGAGGTCCGCGGCGATCCAGGCAGCGCGGCCCTTTGACCCCACCACAACCAGCTCTGTGGGCCCGGCGATGAAGTCAATTCCACACTCGCCAGACACCAGTTTCTTGGCGGCAGCCACGTAACGATTGCCCGGCCCCACGATCTTGTCTGCGCGCGGAACGCTTTCGGTTCCGTAAGCAAACGCAGCGATCGCTTGCGCGCCGCCCAGCCGGAAAACGTTCTTTACGCCAAGCAAGTCCGCCGCAACACACACGGCCGGCGCGGGGCGCGGAGAGGTCACCATGATGTCTTTGACCCCAGCCACCTGCGCGGGAATGACGCCCATGAGGACGGTCGAGGGCAGTGGAAATCGCCCGCCTGGAACGTAGCACGCCACGCGATCGAGCGGCCGCATCACTTGGCCAACCTTGACGCCTGCGCTCACGGAGGACATCCAGCTTTTTGGTAATTGCCGCTTTGCCGCGGCGCGAATGTTGCGCGCAGCGTGGCGCACGGCGGCCACGAAATTCTTCGGCACACGCTGATAGGCGGCGCTGATTTCCTCTGGCGACACGGTGAAGCCCTCGATCCGCAAGTCGGTGTGATCAAGCTTGCGCGTAAGGCGGATCAAGGCAGCATCGCCGTTGCGCCTTATATCGTTAAGAATCAGCCGCACAATCCTTTCGGTGGAGACTTCCTGTTCCCGCCGCGCCTGGAACAGGCGGGAAAGCGCCTTCTCGTTTTTACTGCGGATAATTTCTAGCATTAGAGGACCAAGCTATTAGCTATCAGATTTCGGCAATCGCAAGCATGTAATCACAATGACGGGTAGCCACGGCACGAAGTTTGTGCCGTGGGCATTTCAATACGCAAACACCCACGGCACACAAACCGTGCCGTGGCTACCCCTGCTTGTCACTTGTCACTGCCTTCACATCACAATTTTCGTCAGAGGATATTCCACGATGCCCTGTGCGTTTGCGGCTTTGAGGCGCGGAATGATCTCACGCACGGTCTTTTCTTCAATCACCGTGTTAATCGCCACCCATTCGGTTTCGCTCAGCGCGCTGATGGTAGGTTTCTTCAGAGCGGGCAGAGCCTGCAGGACCGCATCGAGGTCCACGCGGCGCACGTTCATCATCAAGCCTACTTTGCCCGCCGCGTCAATCGCGCCCTTGAGCAGCATGACCAGCGTTTCCATTTTGCGATGCTTTTCGGGATTGTTCCAGGCTTCCTGGCTGGCAATGAATTTCGTATTGGATTCGATCACCGTCTCGACAATGCGCAGGCCGTTCGCGCGCAGGGAGGAGCCCGTCTCCGTGACCTCGACAATGGCGTCGGCGAGCACGGGCGGCTTCACCTCGGTCGCGCCCCAGGAAAACTCCACCCTCGCCTTCACGCCGTTCTTCTCAAGGTAGCGCCGCGTCACCTGCACAAGTTCCGTGGCGATGATCTTGCCTTCCAGATCCTTCGCGCTCTGGATAGGCGAATTTTGCGGCACCGCCAGCACCCAGCGAACCTTGCCCATCGTCTGCTTGGCATAAACCAGGTCGGCCACCTCGACCACTTTGGCCTCGTTTTCGAGCACCCAGTCGCGCCCTGTTAGTCCCGCGTCAAGCACTTCGTCTTCCACGTAACGCGCCATCTCCTGCGCCCGGATTAGCATGCACTCGATCTCATCGTCGTCGATGTGTGGGAAGTATGAGCGCGGATTCACCGTAATATCATATCCAGCCCGTTTGAAGAGTTGGATTGAGGCCTCCTGCAGGCTGCCTTTTGGTATTCCCAATTTGAGTTTCATTAAATCCCCCGAATAGAAATGATTGATTCATTTAGTCATCAGTTTATTGAGTCATTGATTCGAGTAAAGAGCATCTGCGCCTAATGCGAAACTGCACGAGCCGGGTCTTTTCAATGATCCAATGAATCAATGTCTCAATGATTCAATCCTTGTAGACTTCCGCCGGGTCGAACTGGCGCGGCTCGATGGTTTCCGTGCCCTCGGGCGTCGCCCGGCGGTAGAAGCAGGTTTCATAGCCTTCATGGCAGCACCCAGGGCCGGATAATTCGGCTTTGATCAGGAGCGCATCCTGGTCGCAATCCACGCAAACCTCGCGCACCGTGAGGCGGTGGCCCGACTGCTCCCCCTTCGTCCAAAGTTTCTGGTGGCTGCGGCTGTAGAAGGTGACATAGCCCGTTTCAATCGTTTTCTGATAGGCAGCGTCATTCATATAACCAAGCATGAGCACCTTGCCCGTGCGCGGATCCTGTACAATAGCCGGGATCAACCCGTCCTGAAACTTAAGCTCCATGATTTCCTCCGTGTTATCTTGTTACTTGTGCGGCATCCTCATCACATGCAAGGGTAGCCACGGCACGAAGTTTGTGCCGTGGGCATTTCAATATGCAAACACCCACGACGCGCAAACCGTGCCGTGGCTACCTCTATGACGCCCCCATATTCCTCACCAACCATCGCCCTCAGGGAGAGGCTGTCCGGCGCTGCAGGACGGGTGAGGAGTATCCGCTACGGCTATATAAAACAAAAAGCCCGCCGGCATATCGTGCCAGCGGGCTCCGGTGACCTTACTTAACCCTGACTACGCAGCCACCCGCTGACACAACCGCCCGGCGCTTGAATGATGGTGATGATGTGTCAGTGCGCTGCTCATAGGTGAAAGCTAAACTTACAACGCCGCCCGCAAAAGTGTCAAGACTATTTCGAATGGATCGACCCCTGTGTGGGTTGCTGCCTGTTAGGATAGAGCTTTGTAGCGCAGAGTTTTGTTGTAAAAACTCTGCGGTACTTCTGTGTCTCCGACGTATGCCGCCCTCACCGTGCCAGTTAAAAGGCAGATGGCGTAGGAGCGTGAGGAATTGCAGAACGAAGCCTAGCCCGGATTATTCATGAACTCGCTAGACAAAAACGGAAGGGCACGGTTTTAACCGTGCCGTTACAGACGCCTCCCGAGACTTCTTTCCTTTCGTACCGCGAGCGGCTTGTTTCAACAAGCCGCTCGCGGTACGAAAGGGGGAACCGAAGGAACCGCCGTTTTCGGCGGGGTTAAAACCCCGCCTTTCCGCGGGTGCCAATCGTTTCATGAATAATCCGGGCTAAGGTTCAGTCTTGAGGATTCAGGCAGGCAGAAGGGGCAGACGCTCCGCCTTGGCAACCTTGCGCTGCCGCTTATCAAAACTGTAGAAAGCGTCCGGCTTGAGGACCGAAACTGCCGCCACGTGGAGAAGGTCGAGGGTTCTAACACCGAGTGTCGCCGTATGGCGACGGGAGAAAATTAACGCCGCTTGCCAAACCTCGGGACCAAGCGGCTCGATTTGGAACACTCCAGCACCGTAGTCTTGCAGAAAGTCTTCGCGGACGGCGTGAGCCTGGCGGCGCATCCACTGCTTGTGAAACACGCGCAACTCGACCGCGTTCATGAACTCCGCCTCGCCAAGGGGAGTTAACATGAAAACCGGCTTGGACTTCAGCAGAGCCGTGGCTGCAGCCGAGTTGTCATCATCCCCGTAAAGCGAGATCAGGAACCCCGTATCCGCGTAGACAATCAATAGTCGCCACGCTCTTCGGCGACGAGTTCGGTGCCCGTTTGTGAGACCTTTTTATTACCGAAAATCTGCTTGCGCCGGGCGGCAAAGTCCGGGTAAGCCTCAGCCTTTGGACGAACCGGCAGCAGGCGGGCAATCACCTTCCGCCGCTTCCGGACCTCAATCTCTTCGCCCTTGCTTAGCCGGGCTTCGATCTCTGAGAAGTGATAGCGCAGATCGCGCACCGTAGCCTTTTTCATAATGTGACTCATTTTCGCATCACAGCGCACGCGCGTCAATTCGGCCTTGCGGGGGGGCGCCATTGACATGGCTTCGCAACGGCTGGCTGACACCGCATAAAGCCAGTGATCTTGACATCGGCGCGATCGCTGAATTTGCGGCCAGCTCGAAAAAGGGCGCGCACATTCACATCACCGGTTACCAGCGCTCGCGTGAGATCGAGAAGCCGGTCAACGGCAAGAGCAAGAAGAGTGGCGTCACTATGAAAGTCCTGGCGTGGGAAGTTCGCGCCATTCGAATCGTCAAGCTGGACCGCGCCGTCCAAGAAGACCCTTCCATCGACGTTCCCACCGGCGATCCCGCCTTGTAATTCCCGCCACCGCGGGCCTCGCCTCCGGGCGAAGCCTCTCTCCGCGTTCTGATGTGCGCCATCAACCCGTCGTCACTCGTGGCCAGGGCTGGCTCCCATAAGCGTTTACTTAAGAGCGCGTCTTTTTCGCTTCCGCTTTGACTCCGCCAGTTGCCGTGCAATCTCATGCCAATGACCAAGGGTGATGGCTAATCCTTCCGTGGGAAGGATTGCGCCGCAAATTTCCCTCAGCATGTATTCGCTTTCACGTCATCGGCTTCGTCTGTCCGCCCAGTTCATATCCCCAGGGGGAAAGGGTTCTTGCCGCGTCGATCAACCGTTCCACCAACAAGCTGGTGAACAGCTTGCCGTGCAGCCAAGCCCGGCAGCTTTCCTGATCCTTCTTGGGCAGGTGGCCGAGTCCCATGATCGATTTCATGCGCTTGAATGCCAGTTCGATCTGCCAGCGGGAACGGTACAACTCCAGGACCTGAAATCGGCTCCAGGAAGCCGTCAAGCTGGTCCACAGAAAAAAGTATTGAGCAGCCTCCAGCGATTCTGCCGAGATGGGCTTCTGCTTCTTGCTGGCCATCTGCTGCAGCCGACGGCGCGCGTAGGCGGCCGCCTGCCGGCTCTTGCGCACGACAATAAGGCGGCCGGGAATGGCGGGCCCCGATTCGCGCCGCACCCAAGCCGCCCATTCGCCCGTCTGTTTTGGGGATAAGGCGCGGGCGGCCTTCAGCACCGCCAACTTCCTTCCTCGGTCATCCCATAAAGGAAGAGCGCTGCGGTTCAGGCGTACAGCCACATCTCCCCCAGCTTCCACGACATGCTGTACTCCCGGGGGATTTGCATAGCCGCGATCCCCCAGCATGATGTCCCCCGCGCGTACAGGAAAACGCCGCCCCGCCTCTCCACCGTGCACATCGGTCAATTCGAAAAAATCGCATTGCAGGGTTTGCAGGTTAATCGCGTAATGTATCCGCCAATCCGTTCCCGTGCTTCCCGGTTCAGACACCGCCGTGGCATTCACCGCTCGTACCCGCCGTCCCACGGTCGGAGCTATCATGCCTAAATTGCCACGCGTCTGCTCGGCGAGCCACCGCAACCATTCCTCAGCGGACCGAAGCCGCTTGTACACCGCCGCGGCGTTCAGTTGCCCTAAACCCATCTGTCTCGCTCGCACCGAGGTCTCTGCCAGCGAACACCCCGTCGCGATGTGGATCAATAAAGTCCGCAGCAGCGCCGGCGCATCAGCAACTCCACGCGCCCGGACCAACGCCCCATGCTCACGGGCCTTACCTTCCCATCCTTCGGGCAGAAACGAGCACAACACTTCCCAATCATCCAGTTCCTCAACTACCTTTGCGGTTTGGCTCATGGACCCGAAGCATAACCGAACCCCCGCTCAAAAGCAATCGTTAAGTAAACGCTTATGGGGGAGAGCCCCCTATTCCACAAACCGACTGTAATCAAGCTAGGCCCATCATCTTAGACAGGCGTTGCCGTCACCCCCTCCGGAGTAACCAAGCGCGAGCGTGCAAAATTGCCAAAATGGTCACTTGTGGCCGTCCAAAGCTTGCGCCGTAAACGCCGCAAAAGTGGGTTGAGGAGAATATCTACCTTGACTTGCAAGATGCGCCATTCAAGAAAGATGACGCCGCGCTTCTGCCGAGGCCGGAGCTTGTACCAGCTTTCCCAAGCGAACGGGCTTCAATCCCTCATTGTTCCCCGAAGTTAAAAAGCATGATTCATGCCTTGACCGGGAGTGCTTTCAGCGAACCCATCAAATGCGAACTGTCAGGACGGGTCGCACACTGCCAGATGGTGGTGGAACTTCATCCTACTTTCATCCGGTTCCGCGAGAAGCATTCGCGGACCGCGTGGGATATTTCATGGGAAAGCGTTTATTGGAAGGCCGCTGAAATTTACGCTCAAAAGCAAAGGTGTGAAAACGCCCGCAGTTGGCGGACCTCCGCTCACCTCTGACGCCGCCGCGTATAGCCTTTGCTCCGGCGGGCGATCAAACATTACTCATGTCGCAGCGCCACCATGGGGTCAACGTTCGCAGCCCGCCTCGCAGGAATGTAGCAGGCCGCGAGCGCTACGGCGATCAGAATCAGCGAGACGGCTATGAACGTCAGCGGGTCCGTGGGCTTGACGCCGTAGAGCAAGCTCGACAGAAAACGGGTCAGCGTGAGCGCCGCAGCAAGGCCGATGGTCACGCCCGCCAGCGTCAGCTTGAATCCCTGGCCGACAATAAGCTTCAATATGTCTGATTGCTGCGCACCCAGAGCGGCGCGGATGCCCATCTCGTGGGTGCGCTGAGACACCGAATAGGAGATCACACCGTAAAGGCCCACAACGGCGAGCAAGAGCGCCATGCCTCCGGCGAGCCCCAGCATCACCAGCGTAAAGGAAGTACGCGCCATCGACGTCCGCTCGTAATACTCGAGTGTATGGACCTCGGTGAGCGGAAGATCGGAATCCACTGACCACACAGCTCGCCGGACCTCGTTCATCAAGGTTTGTGATCCGGCGCGCAGGCTGCGAATCGAGATGGCGACATATCGGATCGCAATCGGGCCTGTGCCGCCGAAATGCATCCCAAGAATGGGCCAGTACACCGAACTGGGTGCCGGCTTATCCACGCCATCGTCGTGGATGTTTCCCACGACGCCGATTACCTCTAGCCAGTCATCCTTCGTGCTTGAGCGAATTTGCTTGCCGACGGCATTTCTCGGGTCGTGCCAATATTCACGCGCCAGCCTTTCAGACACGATTGCCACGGGAACGTCGTTGTACATGTCGCTCCAGGTAAAATCGCGGCCGGCAATGAGCGGCGTGCCTAGCGTCTTAAAAAATCCCGGCGCCGCGAACCAATACCGGTGGAGCGGAATTTGGTCGGGAGAGTAGGTGTGGTCCCGGGCGAAAACGTTATCGTCCCATGTACCGCGCGCCATGGGAACTTTCATCGAAAGGCCGGCGGAGGAGACTCCCGGAATGGCCCTGATCTTTTGCAAAATCTCCTGCTCCATTCGAACGGCCCGCACGGGGTCTTTCACTTGTGTCTCGGGAATGGCAAGGCGGAACGTCTGAACCTCGGAAGGCGCAACGAATCCCGGATCGACGCGAGTCAGAGCCCGAAAAGTTCGAATCATGAGTCCCGAGCTCACCAGCAAGACCAGAGCCAGGGCCACCTGGACTGTCACCAGCACGCTGCGCGACCGGTGCCTTTGCCGGCCCTCGCTCATCGAGCGCCCGCCCTCTCGCAATCCGATCCCAAGACTCGCGCCCGTATACTTCAAGATCGGCATCAAGCCGATCAGCAAAGTCACAAAGAGGGACACGACCAGCGTGAAAAGCACAACCGTCCCATCAACGCCGATTTCGTTCAGGCGGGGTAGATCGGTGGGGGCCATCGCCACGAGGGCGCGCACGGCCGCATCGGCCAGCACCAGGCCAAGGCCGCCGCTGAGAAGCGCCAGCATTAATCCCTCAACCAACATTTGTGCGGCGATCCGGCTCCGGCTTGCGCCTAGAGCGGTGCGAACCGCCAATTCCTGCCGTCGCCCTTCAACTCTGACCAGTAAGAGGTTCGCGACGTTCGCGCATGCGATCAGTAGTACCAAGCCGATTCCGCCCATCAGGACCCATAAGACGTTGCCCAGGTCGCCAATGATATCCTGCTTCAACGGCCGGAGGTTCGGCGCGATTCGCCCGTCCTCAAACATTTTGGTGGCGTACCCCGGTGGCGGCGGAAAGCTTCTGAGCATGATGGGGAGCAGCCTGGCTACGTCCGCATCCGCTTCGGCAAGCGTCACTCGTGGCTTGAGCCTGGCAATGCCCTCAAAAACGAAATGTCCCAGGGAAGTCTTGGCCCGGTCGAGTTGGAGGGGAATGAGCAGGGCAAGATCAGATCCGCCAAAGTGGAAGCTTTGCGGCAGTACTCCGATGATCTGCCGCAGCTTTCCATTCACGGTAATCGTTTTCCCGACCACGGCGCGGTCGCCGCCAAACTTACGGCGCCAATAACCGTAGGTGAGCATCAAAGTGTCCGGGCTTCCTGGCTCATCGTCGGGCCTCCTGAATGACCGCCCGAGCATAGGCGTGACCCCCAGAGCGGGGAGCAGACCATAGGTCACGTTGATGTCCGCCACGTGCTCCGGCTCGCCATGGCCCGTGACGGTTGCCCCTTGGCCCGTATAAAGACCAAAATCCTGGAAGGTCCGATTTTGATCCCGGAGGATGAAGTAGAGGGACGCCGAGGTGTTCAGGTCCTTGACGTTCATCCCCGGAGCCTTGAGCCACACAGCCACCAGTTGCTCCGGGTGCGGGTACGGCAGGGGCTTGAGAAGAACGCCGTTCACCACACTGAAGATCGCCGCGGTTGACCCGATACCAAGGGCGAGTGTGAGGACAGCCATCGCCGCAAAGCCTGGATTCCGGCGCAACTGGCGCAGGCCGTAACGGAGGTCCTGAAGCAGTGTTTCGAGCCACTGGAATCCCCACATTGCGCGCACGTCCTCCTTGATCTGCGTGGTGTTGCCCAACGCACGCCGCGCTGCATAACGAGCTTCATCGCGGGAGAGACCCGCTTCCGCCTGTTCTTCCGTTTCTAACTCGAGATGAGTCCGCAGCTCTCGATCCAGGTCAGCTTCACGGGTTTGCTGCCGGGACCATGGCCACCGGGATTTCACTTGCGGCCAGATGCGCATCTGGTTTTGCCTCGTAGCGCAGACCGCTGTCTTTGCGGTCTGCGGCTTTTCGTCAATGAATAGACAAACCGCGGACCTTAGACGCGAAGGTCCGCGCTACACATCCCGACCTCAACCCCCCGCGGCCGGTCCCATCACGCGCCCAATGGACCTCACCAACAGCCTCCATTTGGACTCTTCCGACGCAAGCTGCTTCTTTCCGGCGGGCGTGAGACGATAGAATTTGCATTCCCGCTTCCCGCCCTTGGGAATTTCCCAATTCGCCCTCAGCCAGCCTTTCCGTTCGAGGCGGTGAAGGGCGGGATAGAGCGACCCGTGCTCGACTTGCAGAACATCTTCCGTAGTGCGCTGAATATGCTTGGCAATCTGATGGCCGTGGCCTGGGCCAAACAACAGGGTGCGCAGGATCAGCATATCGAGCGTTCCTTGCAGCAGGTCAACCCGGCTAACAGACTCTTTTGGTATCATCATGGTTGAGATTCTACCCCACATAAGGGTAGACGTGCAACCCTTAGTTTGGTGAGCAAGCTAACGGGGCGAATGCTTGGGTGTTTCAGGACGTTCCTGGAGCGGGTAGCGTAGACCCGCGTTGTTCGGGTCTGCGCACCCCGCCGCCCCCGCCGAAATGCGCCCCGCCTGCCGTCAATGGATTTGAACGGTCCCGGCGGCATTGAATTGAAGGATTTTGGATAGATTCTGGATGGGTTAGCTGGTACGCCTGGAGGGATTCGAACCCCCGACCTGTTGCTCCGGAGGCAACCGCTCTATCCATCTGAGCTACAGGCGCACATAGTAGGCAGTTTAACCGCTGCCATCTCACGGGTCAAGCAATCGCGGGTAGGGATGGTGGCACAGTTTGATGGAGAGACGGATGCGCGGCGGCTCCAGATAGTTCTGCCGATGGGTGGTTACGAGGAACTTGGTGAAGCCGGTGTTTTCGTTGGGCAAATTGTACTTCTTCTTGGGGTTGAAACCCCGCGCTTCCAGTGCGTCCTACTCTTCTCCACTCTGCTCAATGAGCTTGCCCACGAGGCTCGTCCAGCCGGTCTGATGGCTTGCTCCAAGGCCCCTTCCATTATCCCCGTGAAAGTACTCGTAGAACTGGATCAGGTCACGCCAGTGCGGGTCGTGCTGAAACGTTGAAACGTCCCCATAGACCGGGCGCAGCCCGTCGTCCGCGCGCAAGAAGAGCCGCGTTAAGCGGCGGGATATCTCGCGTGCCACGCACCACAGGTTCATCAACTGCCCTGAGCCCGTGGGATACTCCACCTTCAGTGAGTCGCCGAAATAGTAATGGAACTTCTGCAGCGACTCGATCATCAGAAAATTCAGGGGGAACCACACAGGTCCGCGCCAATTCGAGTTGCCGCCGAACATCCCCGTCGTAGATTCACCCGGGTCGTAGCTGACGCGGTGCTCGTATCCGTCCCAGTGCAGTATGTAAGGATGCTCTTGATGGAATTTGGAAAGAGCGCGCAGGCCGTGGGGTGAGAGGAACTCGGCCTCGTCAAGCATATAACGCAGCACGCGCTCGAGGCGTTTTCGCGCCACCAGCGTGAGCAGCCGCCGCGGCCCGGCGCTGGTCTTGACCGTTTGGTCCACGTGCTCGGAGACGATCCTGGAATGGTCGAGAAACCATTGCATGCGCTGCTTGAAGTCCGGCAGCTTATCCACCACCTCCGGCTCGATGGACATCACGCCAAACAGCGGAATCAAACCGACCATCGAGCGCACGCGTAGCGTATACCGGGCGCCGTCGGGCAGGTGAAGCACATCGTAATAGAAACCGTCCGTCTCATCCCAGAGGTCGATACCGCCGCCGCCGAGGTCATTCATGGCGTGCGCGATCAGCACGAAATGTTCGAAGAATTTGCTGGCCACGTCCTCGTAAACCGGGTCAAACGAAGCCAGCTCCATGGCGATGTCGAGCATGTTCAGGCAGAACATGCCCATCCAGCTTGTTCCGTCGGACTGCTCGATGTGTCCGCCCATGGGCAGGCTGGCGGAGCGGTCAAAGACGCCGATGTTATCGAGTCCGAGAAATCCGCCCTCGAAGACATTCATGCCCTCCGGGTCCTTGCGGTTCACCCACCAGGTGAAGTTGAGTAGTAACTTGTGGAAGGCACGCTCGAGGAATGCGCGGTCGGCCTTGCCGCGAATTCGCTGATCGATCTTATAGACTCTCCACACGGCCCACGCATGGACGGGCGGATTGACGTCTCCCAGCTTCCATTCATAGGCGGGCAGTTGCCCGTTCGGGCGCATGTACCATTCGCGCAGGAAAAGAATGAGTTGATCCTTGGCGAAGTCCGGATCAATCACGGCGAGGGCGATGGTGTGGAAGGCAAGGTCCCACGCCGCATACCACGGATATTCCCACTTGTCGGGCATCGAAATCACGTCCGCGTTATAAAGCTGCTTCCACGTGTGATTCCTGCCACTGAGGCGCGTCGCCGGGGGGGCCGGCATGGTGGGGTCGCCCTCAAGCCACGTGGCGACGTCGTAATGATAGAACTGCTTGCCCCACATCAGCCCTGCGAATGCCTGCCGCTGCACGGCGCGGCAATCGTCCGTAAGCTCCTTTGAAAGGTGTTCCTCATAGAATTCGTCGGCCTCGGCGATGCGCGTCTTAAAGATGGCATCAAAATCCCCGCTGAACACGTTCCGACCCGGCATCTCGCCGCAGAGACGAGCGCGCACGCAGACGCTCTTGCCGGGATCGATCTGCAAGGCGTAGTCAACCGCCGCCTTGGTCCCGGTCAGCGCCGGATTCACGGCGCCCGCCTGGTTGTGAACCACGTATTCGTGGAACGCGTCCTTTACATACGGCGTCTTGTTTTCTACCCCGTCAAGAACTTTATAATTCGTTTCATTTTCGGTAAAAAGCAGGGGCGGCGTTCCCTCATAGGCCAGCCAGCGCTTGCCGTAGTAGTCCTGCTCGGCTTCGAGCACCGACATGCCGTCAAACTTCCTGGCGAGCGAAACGCGCGGTCTGTCCGGATGCCGGCCCCAGGACCACGTATTGCGAAACCACAGCGTGGGGAGAAGACGCAGGCTCGCGGCTTCCGGTCCGCGATTGAACGCGGTGAATCGGATCAGAATATCTTCCACTCCCGCCTTGGCGTATTCGACGAAAATATCGAAATAGCGGTCTGCGTCGAAAATACCCGTGTCAATCAACTCGAATTCGGGGTCGCGCTTCGTGCGTTTTTCGTTTTCCTCCACCAGTCGCGCATAGGGAAACTCCGCTTGGGGATATTTATAGAGGTACTTCATGTAGGAGTGCGTGGGGGTGGAATCCAGGTAAAAGTAATACTCCTTGACGTCTTCCCCATGATTGCCTTCGTGGCTGGTGAGGCCAAACATACGCTCCTTCAGGATAGAATCGCGCCCGTTCCAGAAAGCCGGAGCAAAACAAATCAATTGATGGCGGTCGGAAATGCCGCCTAAACCATCTTCCCCCCAGCGATAGGCTCGCAAGCGCGCGTGATCGTGCGGGAAATAATCCCAGGCATCGCCATCGGCGCTGTAATCCTCACGCACCGTGGCCCACTGCCTCTCGCTGAGGTACGGCCCCCAGCGCTTCCAGTGCGCCGTGCGCTGGCGCTCCTCGTCCAGCCGTTTCAACTCTTCATTCATCCGTTGCTCCTTGTTCGTAGGTTAGCATGGGGCTATCCGAATTAGCTGAACAGTCCGGCGCGAAGAGCGGCTACGCCGCACGTCGCGTCCAAAGATCTGAGACGTAATTTGGACCCTTCGGCTTCGCGCAGGGTACACTCCGCGAAGAGTCTGTCATGAAAATAGCCAAACGCTGTGTTGAAAATAAATGGATTGCGATATTCTCGTAGGGGCGTTGCTGACGGGAAGCACTGCTTCCCCTGCCCCCCCGGATGCTGGGCGCGGCAAGCAGCGCCCCTACGCCCTATTTTCATTCATTGCGTGTGTCGCAAATCGCCCTGAGCGACTGTTCCGAAAATCCTGGTCAGGAGGACGGAAGGGCACGGTTTTAAC
>JBOGJX010000548.1:0-4772 GCA_050745285.1 Terriglobia bacterium | reverse complement strand
CAGTAGAAGTTTGACAGTTCCGAGAGTATAAATTTCCGAGATTTGTTGTGTCCGGGCAATGCCGGCCAACACCCCTCACCCGGCTCGCGACGGGAAGCACTGCTTCCCCGCTCGCCACCCTCTCCCCCTGGGAGAGGGCGGGAATCAATGAGGGAATCTCAGCCCTCTCCCCTGGGGAGAGGGTGCCCGAGGTACGAGGGCGGGTGAGGGGTGTTTTTCATGCCTCGCACGCTGCGGCTTCTGAACGGTGGCGAACAGGCCCCTTTGAGGGGCCAACCCTTGTAAAACCCCCCGGCTCTGCCGGGGGATACTTATTGCGTGCTCAAGTGGTAGCCGCGGCACAGAAAGCGTGCCGTGGCTACGCGGAAAGCTGCAGACCTGAAAAACGCGAGCCGGCGCTGTCCGATTCAGGATCGTTGCTACAAAAATGGGTAAGACACAACCGATGATGACGCATTTAAAAGCAGTCAAACAGAACTACGAGGAAGTGTCCAATCTCGACCAGGAAGAGCGCGACCGGCTCCTCATGGAAAACCTTCCCCAAGTGCACTACATCGCGAAGCGGATTCATGACCGGCTTCCGCCGCACGTGCCTCTTGAAGACCTGGTGAACGCGGGGATTGTGGGGCTGCTCGAAGCGATTCAAAATTTTGACCCATCGCGGGGCGCACAGGTGAAGACCTACGCGGAGCTGCGGATCCACGGCGCCATCCTTGACAGCTTGCGGGAAATGGATTGGAGTCCGCGCGCTTTGCGCCGCAAGGGACGCCAGCTTGAGGAGTCCCATAGCCGGCTTCGCCAGACCTTCGAGCGGTCTCCTTCGGAGCAGGAGCTGGCGGAGGACATGCACATCAGCCTCAAGGAGCTTCGCGGGCTTCTGTGTGATCTGCGCGGGTTGAATCTGGGAAGCATCCAGGCCATTCAACAGGAGGACGGCGGCGGCGATCAGGTCTTCAAATACAGCCCCAACGCGCCGGATGAAGATCCTTACTACATGTGCTTGCAGTCGGAGCTCAAAGCCTGCCTGGCGATGGCGGTTAACGAGTTGCCGGACCGCGAAAAGCAACTGCTGGCTCTCTATTACAAAGAGGACCTGACGATGAAGGAAGTGGGCGCGGTGCTTGGAATTGGCGAGGGAAGAGTGTCGCAACTCCACTCCGCGGCGATGGCCCGCTTGAGAGCGCGGATGAAGGAATTCCTCGGGGGGCGCCCTGTCGGCCCGGCAAAATCCGGAAGAACAGAGGAGGCCACGTGGAAAAAATCCTGACTCAGGATGAAATCAACGCGCTTCTGCGCTCCGCCCAAGCCACCGCGGCCTCCTCCGAGGGCGCGCCCCCGCCGCGCAAATACACGCCATTCGTCTTTGGCAAGGCCTCGCGCATCTCGAAGCAGCAGGTGAAGGACGTCGCGCAGATTCACGAGGCGTTTGCCTACAGGCTGAAAAACCGGCTTTCGGCTTACTTGCAAGTTACGATGGAGATCAATCCGATGTCGATCGATGAGGTGCCCTACTCGGAGTTTATCCAAAGCCTGCCTCAACAAACGTACCTGGCTTCGGTCAACATCCATCCCAGCAATTCCCTTGGAATTTTAAGCCTGGATCTCCCCGTCGCATTCGCCATGATTGATTTAATGCTGGGTGGCGATGGAAAAGGAGGCGCTCCGGAGCGCCACACCACGGAGATCGAGGAGAAGGTTCTACAAACGGTGGTGGACATGATTTGTGATGAACTTCAAATGGCCTGGCGCCAGGCGGTTGAAATCAACTTTGTGTTCGACCAGACGCACCGCTCGGCGGAATTATTCCGGCTTTTGCCGACCTATGAAAAGATCCTTTTCCTCAGTTTCGAAATCCGTATGGCCGAAGTATTCAGCACGCTTACCCTGGCCTTTCCTGCCGCCGTTTCGTCCAGCCTCCTGAGAAAGCTCGCCAAAAAGAGCGCGCGCAACCTGGGATCATCGCAGCAATCGAAGATTCAAATTAAAGACCGGATCCGGGAGTGCGTGTTTGGCATTGAGATGCTTCTTCCACCTACTCGAATCCGGGGCAAAGATCTGCTTGAGCTGAACGCTGGCCAAACGATCCTCATCGAACACCGCGTTAGCCAGCCAGCCTTGCTCATGGTAGCCGGGAGCAGGATGTTTGCCGGATACCCGGTGCGAAACGGAAAGCAGCGGAGCGCGATGATTCGCCAGAAATTTGCTGTGCCATTCCCGGCGGAAAAGGTCATTGAATGAACAACACTGACGCCTCCCCACTAACTCCCCAGGCGCGGGATTACTTCGCTCTTTGGAATGATTTGATTGCCGATGGGCTGGGACGAATCTTGGGCGCCAGCGTGCACGCGGAGCCGCAGGCTGGCGGTTCTTCCGGCGCCGCGCCTGAAGGGACTTCCGAGCCCGGAGTATGGATCCGCTTCTTTGGCGGCAAGATCGGAGAACAAGCCTTCTTTCTGGCAGCGCCGGACGCGGCCCGGTTGTCACAAGTGCTTTTGGGCGAAGCGGCCGGCATAGCGACCGGCGAAGGTGGTGGCGAAGCGGGCGCGCTGAGCGCGGAAGGCAGGGAATCCCTGGTGCAGTTTTTCCAGCAAATCGCCACCATGATCCCCGCGTCCGATTGGTTCGGCTTCAAGTGCGAGCTCGAAGCTTCGGAGGTCGCCAGGGTCGACTGGGAGGCCGCGGACCAAGCCAACTTTCATTTTTCCAGTGTCCAGGGATTCTTGCTCGATCTCCGCTCACTCCTGAGCGCCGATTTCTCGTCCGCCCTACAGTCACCCAAAAAGGAAGCAAAGTCCCATGGGGAAGACGCTGATGAAGGGAAGCCTTCTAAGCCGTCTTCTCAAAACACCTCTCCCGCAACGCCCCGCGACGTGAATTTGAATATTTTGATGGATGTGGAGCTCGATGTCACCCTGCGCTTCGGACAGCGTGAGATGCTGCTCGGCGACGTCCTCAATCTGGCGCCGGGAAGCGTGGTGGAGCTCGACCAGCATGTTCAGGATCCCGTTGAGCTCCTGGTGGGCAGCAAGGTGATTGCCTGGGGTGAAGTTGTGGCCGTGGATGGAAATTATGGTCTTCGTATCACGGGCTTGGCCAGCCGCGAGGAACGGCTTGAATCGCTCCGGAAATGATACGGTTGCCGCAGCGGCCTCGGGCTGTAGCGGCGGCGTCTCCGCCGCCGGAGTAGCGCAGAGTTTTGCTTTTAAAACTCTGCGGTCTTTCTGTAGTTGAAGAGTCAGGCGAGGATCAAGTTCGTAGGGGCGCTGCTTGCCGCGCCCACTGGTTTTGGGCGCGGCAAGCAGCGCCCCTACGAAACCGCAAGCGGTAAATCCGGCGGCGGACCGCCTTACGATGCAGTAGAATAGAAAGCCATGAAAATCGCCGCCGTACAAATGGACGTGGCCCTTGCCGGTAAACCGGCGAATCTTGCCAAGATTCTCGAACGCGCCGGCGCGGCAGCCGCAAATGGCGCCCGGATCATTATTTTTCCGGAATGCGCGCTCACCGGTTATTGCTTCAACAGTCTCGAAGAAGCGCGACCCATGGTTGAGCCTATCCCTGGCCCCTCCACTGAGGTTATCGCCCGATTGGCGCGGCGGCTTGAGTGCACGGTCATCGTGGGGCTGCTTGAGGACAGCGGAGGACAGGTTTACAACGCCGCCGCCGTTATCAGCCCAGAGGGCGCCGCGGCGAGCTTTCGCAAGGTTCACTTGCCATTCCTTGGAATCGACCGCTTTGTGGCTCGCGGCGACCGGCCCTTTGCCGCGTTCGCCACGCCGCATGGCAAGCTCGGAGTCAATATTTGTTACGACGCAAGTTTTCCTGAAGCCGCGCGGGCGCTGAAGCTCGACGGCGCTCAACTGCTCGCCATCCCCACCAACTGGCCGGTTAACTCCGATTCCTGCCAGCACCTCACCAACGTGCGCGCGCTTGAAAATCATATGGTGGTTGCGGCCGCCGACCGCGTAGGCGAAGAACGCGGTTTCCGCTTCGCCGGCCGCTCGCAAATCGCCGATTTCACGGGCCGCCTGCTGGCCGAAGCGGGTGAGACAGATGAAACCATTATCTACGCGGAAGTTGATCTCGCCGCCGCGGACCACAACCGCGTGTTGCGGGTTCCAGGCGTTTATGAAATTGACCGCATCGCCGACCGGCGGCCGGAAATGTACGGCGCGATCACCCAAGTTACAGGTCGCGCCAGGCCTGCCGGCGGATCGTAATAACGTGAAAAGAGCCCCTCACCCGTCCCGCGGAGTTTACCCTGAGCGAAGCCGAAGGGCGGGCCACCATCTCCCCCGAATCGGGAGAGAGGGCAGTTCTCACCTTTTCTTTCTCCATCCCTCTCCTTCTGGGAGAGGGTGGCGAGCCGGGTGAGGGGTATTGGCCGAAACTTTTGGGGCAAAACTCCGGGATCGTGAGTCTGTGTGACAACTGCCCTTTCTGAGTTATAGCGGCGCTCGGAGCCTACCCTGCCGCAGGAAGGGAGCGCCGAATCACTTAAAAAATAAAGACCGGCGGTCAGAGGCCGCCGCTACAACCACAGTTGCCACGTAGACTCTAGCTCCTGGCCTGCTGCACGGTCCGGCAAGCCTCAAGCAATTCCCGCACGCCGGCCGCGACGCCCGCCCGATGGCCGTAGACTGACGTGCCCGCGACCAGATCGTTAGCTCCCGCTGCGGCCGCCAGGGGAGCCGTCTCCAGGTTGACGCCGCCGTCAACTTCCAAGTCGCAATGAAGACCGCGCTCTGCGATCATTCCGCGCACCTGGCGGA
>JBOGJX010000547.1:0-11252 GCA_050745285.1 Terriglobia bacterium | reverse complement strand
CGAGAGCGCGGGCGTGAGTCACAGCCACCGCTCCCCGAAGGGCAACCGTCCAATGCGGCGCATTCTCAATCAGGCCGCCAACGCCGCGGTTAAACACAAAGGAAGCATCTTCGAGCTTCTCTATCGCCGCTATGTGCCGCGTCTGGGCCATAATCAAACCATCGGGGTGATTGCTCACAGGCTTTGCCGCTTGATCTGGAAGAGCTTGCGCCAGGGAATCCGTTACGAGGAGCGCGGCCCGTCGGTTACCAAAAAATCGAAGCAAGCGCGCGCTGCGAGAATGATCCGTGAACTCCGAAGCCTCGGCTACCGGGTCGAATTCGCCAATTCTCAATTGCCCGCTCCGGTGTGATGGAGCATTTTCGACCCTGCGCCACCCGCGCTACTGTTGTAAGGGACCCGCCTTCCAGTCGCGCAAATCCGGCTTTCCCGCCCTTAACCAGGCAGTATACCAAAGCGATCCCACAAAGCTGGCGGCGTCTTCAATCCGGGTCTTGGCGAGCGGCCCAGCCAGGCGGGAAAACGCCGGGAGATATTCCGGGCTGCTATAACCCGAGTGCGCTCGCGCTTGTTTGTCCGCGGCAAAGACGGTCTGGCATGCCTCATAGCTCTTGAGATACTCATCAAAAATCCTCTGCCTCAAATCGGTGACGTTGCCAGCAGCGGCTGGATGGAGAGTCCACCGGTCGGCATAGAACCGGACAACGCCCGTTTCAAACCGCTGATGGATTCCCTCCTGGCCGGTTTTTTGTCCGTCGTAATTCGCAACCGTGTGAAGCGGCTGAGTGAGATCAGCAGCGTAGTGAGCCGCAAAAACCGCGTCATGGTTGGCTGCGACCCAGTTGGCGCTGCGGAAGTCGGACGCGAGGCGAAGCGTAAAGCGCTCAATCTGCCACAGCACGTCGCCATTCTTGATTTCAACCGGCGTGGGCGGCAAGTGGCCTGTGACGAATTGCTTGTGGAATTGAAGAAACGGGTAGGAATCATAGGCATCGACGTCGGCAAAGTGGTGCTTCTCCTCCGCAGGATCCTGGCCGGCAAGCTGGTCGGGGTCACTCGCGTGCTCGACTAGATAAAACTGATGCGGCTGGAAATACGAGCGCAGCGGCTCGGGAAGGGTCCTGATCGCCGCGGCGTTGATCATCTCATGCGCTTCGCGGCCCCAGGCAGCGGCAAATGCCGGGCAACCGAGGAGGACGCTTACGGCAAGTGCGACGCACGTTAGAAGCCTCACCGTTGCGGGAGTGGGTGGTTTATCGCGCAAGAGTTTACTCACCTGCACCAAGAAGCAGAACATCCATCATAGCCTGCGGGCGATTTGACGGGCAGGTTTATTGCGGGCTTGTCCAAGTTGCCTACCAGATTTCTGGGCGCAACCTGCGGCTTTGCCGCTTGCTGTGCGGAATGGCTGTGCCATTCGGGGCCCGGGTTCGTTTAATATCCAATTCCGGCAGGGATCAGCCCTGCCGGAATTGATTTACAATGCGCTGCTTCGTAAGGGCGCTGCTTGCTGCGCCCGCCGCGTCTTTCGTGTTCCGTCCAAGGGCGCGGCAAGCAGCGCCCCTACGAGGTGGTGCACGCAGGCTCTACCGCGCGCCCAAGGATTCTGATAGGATTTGAAGGTTGTGCCTGCGGGAGCAGTGGCAAATCTCATTTGGGGGTGTCTTTCCGTGCGCCGATCGACATTATGGATATTGGCTGTGTGTGTTTGTGCGCTGGCAGTTGCGGTGGAGATTGGCCTTGTCTCGTCCCAACACTCGTATGCGAAGCCGGGCAGTTTGCTCGCCCGCCTCGCGTTTCAGGCTGGGAGGGGGAAGGCGGGCGCGAATGCGGCGGCCCAAGGTTTCGCCACATCGAACCTTGATCCCAAAGTGAAGCCCTGCACAAACTTCTACGAGTACGCTAACGGCGGCTGGATGGCGAAAAATCCTATCCCGCCGGCTTATCCGTGGTGGACCACCTTCAGCGAGCTGGCCGAGCGGAACCGCAACACGCTGCGTCGCATCCTTGACAAAGACGCGGCGGACAAAACCGCGGCGCCTGGGTCGAACACGCAGAAGCTGGGCGATTTCTACGCCAGTTGCATGAACGTCCAGGAAGTGGATGCGAAAGGCATCAAGCCTCTCGCGCCGGAGTTTCAGCGGATCGATCAGATTCATGACGTCCCGAGTCTTCAGGCGGAGATCGCCCACCTGCAGGGCATCGGCGTGGACGCGGTGTTCGGCTTCGGGTCGGAGCAGGACTTCAAGAACAGCACCATGGTGATTGGTGACGCTGGCCAAGGCGGCCTGGGCTTGCCCAATTGCACCTATTACACGAAGCAGGACGCGAAATCCAAGCAGATCCGCGCCCAGTACGTGGACCACGTCACGAAGATGTTCGGGTTGCTTGGGGACAAGCCTGATGAGGCGGCGAGCGAAGCCGCAACGGTAATGAACATCGAGACGCAACTCGCCAAAGCGTCCAAGACCCCTGTCGAGCTGCGGGACCCAAAAGCCACTTACAACAAGATGGACATGGCGCAATTGAAAACGTTGGCTCCGGCCATTTCCTGGCAGGATTATTTCGATCAAATCGGCCATCCGGAAATGGGCGCGATCAATGTGGACGAGCCGCTCTTTTTCAAGCAGGTGAACACCGCCCTTACATCAGTTCCGCTGCCGCAATGGAAGACCTATCTCCGCTGGCATTTGATTACCGCATCGGCGCCCTACCTGTCCAAACCCTTTGTCGATGAGCATTTCAATTTCTACGGAAAGATTCTTACAGGAACCCAACAGATTCTCCCTCGTTGGAAACGCTGCGTCCGCTCAACCGACGGCGCCATCGGCATGGCGCTGGGCGAGCAATACGTGCAGGTGGCGTTTCCCCCATCGGCAAAGGCGCGCGCCCTCGCCATGGTTAACAACCTGATCACCGCGCTCAGGAGCGATATTTCCACGCTAAGCTGGATGGGGCCGAGCACCCGGAAGTACGCCATCGCCAAGCTCAATCTCTACATGAAAAAGATTGGCTATCCCAGCAAGTGGCGGGATTATTCAGCCCTTCACATCACGAAGGGCCCTTACGTGAATAACGTTGCGCAGGCCAACCTGTTTGAGCTCCATCGTGAGTTGAATAAGATCGGCAAGCCCGTCGACCGCACCGAGTGGGGAATGACTCCGCCCACGGTGAACGCGTATTACAACCCGTTGATGAACGAAATTGTTTTCCCGGCGGGCATCCTGCAGCCCCCTTTCTTTAATCCCAAGGCGGACGACGCCGTCAACTACGGGGCGATCGGCGTGGTGATCGGGCACGAGATGACGCACGGCTTCGATGACGAGGGCCGCCAGTTTGACGCGCACGGCAATCTTGTGGACTGGTGGACTCCCCAGGACTTGAAGCGTTTCCAGGCGCGCGCCCAGTGTGTTGTGAACGAGTTTAACGGTTTCGTCGTGGACGGGAAGCTGCACGAAAACGGCAACCTGGTCGAAGGGGAAAGCATTGCGGACCTCGGGGGCCTTGCCATTGCCTACGCCGCTTTCCAACAGACCCCGGAGGCGAAGTCGCACCAGAAGATTGATGGCTTCACGCCGGATCAACGGTTCTTCCTCGGCTTTGCGCAAATCTGGGCTACCAACGCCCGGCCCGCGTTCGTGCGCCTGCTGACGCAAACGGACCCGCATCCATTAAACCGCTTCCGCGTGAACGGTCCGCTCTCCAACATGCCGGCATTTGCCAAGGCGTGGGATTGCAAGCCCGGCGACTCGATGGTGAGACCGCACGCGGACCAGTGCAAGATTTGGTGAGAGAGTCACTGAGCTATTGGGTGATTTTCCTGTAGAGGCGCTGCTGACGGGAAGCGCTGCTTCCCCTGCGCCCGAGCCCGGCAGATAAGCCCTCACCCGGCCTTCGGCCACCCTCTCCCGGAGGGAGAGGGCTGGAACCAAAAACCGAAATCCCTGCCCTCTCTCTGGGGAGAGGGTGGCGCGAAGCGCCGGGTGAGGGGGCGGCCGGAGTCCGCTGCTACAGTCGCCAATCATCCAATCGCTAATTCACTCAATGAGTGATCGGCAATGTCAATCGCGCTTGCGCTCCGCCGGCGCCGGCCCGGTTTTCCAGCCTGAGCGTGCCGCCATGGGCTTCGGCGATCTGGCGGCTGAGCACCAGGCCGATGCCCACACCGCCCGGCTTGGTGGTGAAGAACGGCACAAAAAGGTTGCTGGGGTTAGAAATCCCCAGCCCTTCGTCCTCCACGCACAACTCCAAGCTGGCGCCATTTTTCTTCCACTCCACGCTCACTTCCCCACCCGTTTCAAGCGCCGCATCCGTGGCGTTGCGGACCAGATTAATCAGAAGCTGCTCCAATTGATCGGCGTCCGCCTGGATTGTGATCGCAGGGCCGGGCGCAAGCGAGATGGGAAGCCGTGTCTCCATGGCCACTACACGCCGCACCCAGGCGTCCACTTCGAGCGGTTGGAGCCGCGGCTTGGGAAGCCGCGCCAAGCTGGCATAGGCGCCGGTGAAGCGGCTGAGCGCTTCGGCGCGTCCGCCAATCACGCGCAGGCCGCGTTGCATGTCTTCTTCCCAGTCGCAGGGACGCGGGCTGCGCCGCACCAGGTTTTCCAGGCTTCCGGCCATGGATTTGATGGGCGCGAGCGAGTTGTTGATTTCGTGGCCCAGCACGCGCACCAATCGCTGCCAAGCCTCAAGCTCGCTTTCGCGCAAAGCGCGCCGGAGGTTGGTGAGCACGAGCAGTTGTAACGGAAGGCCACCCTGACGGAAGCTGATAAGGCTCATTCCCCATCGCGCGCTGGCGTCCGGCGATCCGGGAAAGGGCATTTGAAGCGTGCGCTCAACCCGGCGCGGCTCACCCGGCAGACCACGCAGGCAATGATGCAGGCCGAGCTCGGAGGCGGTCGATCCCAGCAGCCGCCCGGCGGCCTGAGCGAGCAGCCGCTCACCGGCGTGATTCACCAGCCGGAGGCGCTCGTCCGCGTCGAAGGCAAAGATGGCCACATCAATCTCCTCCATCACCTTGCGCAGCAGCGCCGTGGCCTCAAGGGCGCCGAGCCGTTGCTCGCGCAGCAGGCTGATCAGCGCGTTGGCTTCGCGCATCACCTCCGCCAGCGGGTCATCTCCATGCGCTTGCCGGGCGCGAAAGGAGTAATCGCCCTCGCGCAGCGCCGCTAGCAGGTTCGAGAGCGTCTGCAGGGGAACCTCCACGCGGCGCCGCATGGCCAGCGATACCCCTGCCCAAAAGAGTACAATGACGAGCGTCAGCGTCCACTGCAGGCTTGAGCCGTAATCACCTTCCCACAAGAGAACCAGCGCCACAATCACCGCCGGAAGCCCGGCGAGCAGGGCCATCACGAAGATGCGGCGCACGAAGTTGGGGCGGCGTCCGCGTTGGCGCGAGTTTGACAAATCAGCCATAAAGGCAGGTTTCAGGGATCAGAAAAAGCTGTTCGTTGCGGGTTGTCAGTTGTCCGGGGCCCGCTATGGCAGACGCTCGGAATCGGGTGTGAACCACGCGCATCCGGCAACAACTGACCACGGACTACGGACATTGCTTGCTTCACACCTGAAACCTGACACCTGACATTTGCTCAAATGACTGGTCATATGACCGGTCATCTGATATGATGGATTTTATGAACACAAAGGTCAAGACGCTGAGTGCAAGCGAGTTCAAGGCTAAATGTCTGAAAATTCTCGATGAGCTTGAGCCACAAGGTATTACCATCACCAAGCGCGGGAGGCCTGTGGCCCAGCTCACTCCCTTGCGGTCAGAAAGCTTTGCCGAGCTATTCGGCTGTATGAAAGGGAAAATCAAGATTAAGGGCGACATCTTTTCGACCGGCAGGAAATGGAATGCGCAGTCTGGCCGATGGTGAATCTCGATACCCACGTGGTTATCTTTTATGTGACAGGCGTCAGCACGCCGCGCGAGCGGAATCTGATTGAGAGCTCTCAGTGCGTCATTTCCGATATGGTGCTCTGGGAGCTCGCAATGTTGACTGAGGCGGGGCGCATTGAAACGGACATTGGGTGCGTAGAGTTCCAATCCGCCCTGGCCTCCCTCAAAGTGATCCCCATCAGCCTCGAAATTGCCCGAATGAGCACGCGTCTGGATTTTTCATCCGACCCTGCGGATGAAATCATCGCGGCCACGAGTATCGTCGAGCGCATTCCTCTTTTGACTCGTGACCGCCGCATTCTGAAGTCCCGCATGGTTCCGTTCGCAGTATGAGGAAAAACTCGGGGTTCAGGAAGGAAAGGCCGCAGAGTTTGAAAAGCAAAACTCTGCGCTACAAATTATTTCCGAACACCGAGCCCCGAATCCCTGCCTTTCTACCCTTCGCTCCCCTTGATGCCGTATCTCTCCAGACGGCGGTAGAGGGCGCTGCGGCTCAGGCCAAGAGCCTGGGCTGCGTGGCTGATATTGCCGCCGAAACGATCGAGGGATTTTCGGATGAGGAGGCTCTCAACTTCTCCCAGCGGCAACTCGTCCAGATGGGCACGCTCGCCCGATTTCACACTCAATCCCAAATCCGTGGCGCTCACACTGGCTCCTTGCGCCATGAGGACGGCGCGCTCGACCGCGTGGTTTAACTCACGCACGTTGCCGGGCCACCCGTAATCCTTCAAGGCCTGCTCTGCGGCATAATCGAATCCGGAAACATCCTTCCGGTAGCGCCCGGCAAACTGGCTGAGGAATCCGTGAGCGAGCGGCATGATGTCCTCGCGCCGCTCGCGGAGGGGGGGGACATGAACCTCAATGGTGTTCAAGCGGAAGAGCAGGTCCTCGCGGAATCTGCCCGCGGCGACTTCGCCGCGCAGGTTAGCGTTTGTCGCCGCGAGCAGCCGCGCGTCCACAGGGTATATCTTTGAGGATCCCACGCGCTGCACTTCGCGGCTTTCAATTACGCGCAAAAGCTTCGCCTGCTGGCTGAGCGGCACGTTGGCGATTTCGTCCAGGAACAGCGTGCCGCCTGAGGCGAGCTCGAAATGCCCCACGCGGTCCGTCTTGGCATCGGTAAAGGCGCCCTTGACGTGGCCGAAGAGCTCACTTTCAAAAACCCCTTCGGGGATACTTCCGGCATTGACCGTGACCATCGGGTGCGCCGAGCGGCTGGAGAGGGCATGCACCGTTCGCGCCACCACTTCCTTGCCGGCGCCATGCTCTCCCGTGATCAGCACGCTTGCGCCTGAAGGAGCGACGCGGTGAATCACGTCCAGCAGGCGGCGCATGGCCGCCGATTTCGCCGCGAGTGAAGGAACACGGATGGAACGTAGCAGTTGATTTTCCGCGGCGAGCCGCTGCCCTTGTCGCAAGGCCCGGCTCAGCTCCACCTGGCTGCGCAGGGTGGTGAGCAAGCGCGCATTATCCCAGGGTTTTTGAATAAAATCACGCGCCCCGCGCCGCATCGCCTCAACCGCCAGGTCCACGCTGCCCCAGGCCGTCATCACCACGATGGGCAGTGTGCTATCCATCGCTTGCAGGCGCGCAAGCAGGTCCAGGCCTTCCTGGCCGGAGGTTGTGTCGCGCGCATAATTGAGGTCCATCAGAAGAGCGTCAAACTCGCGGCCTTCGAGCGCTTGTAGCAGGGCCCCCGGGGAAGCGGCAGTTTCCACGTGGTAGCCTTCCCCTTTGAGCAGAAGCCGCAGCGCCTCGAGAACGCCCGGCTGGTCATCGGCCACGAGCACGCGGGGCGGATTGGCGGGTGCGGTTTTCATGCTTGATGCCTGCAGCGCATAGCAGTCAGCGATCAGCTTTCAGCTTACTGATCAGAGAGGACAGCATCTTCTTCACCTCGAAAACTTCAGAGGAAAGTTGGCTATAACTCGCATCATTCAAAAACTGCAGGTCGTGAGCAAGCAGGATGTGATACTCAAGCTCACTTGCCGAGCCTGCGGCGATCTGCAGAAACCGGCCCAACTCGCTATCGCCACTTCGCCCACAACCTTCAGCGATGTTTGCCGGGATGGATGCACAAGAACGGCGAATCTGACTGATTAAGCCGTAGGTTTCCTCTTTCGGAAAGCACTTTGTGGCTCTATAGACGGCCAGGGTCAGAGCATGAGCCTTTACCCATACGTTCAAGTTTCGGAAGTCCTTCAAGCCGGCCCCGTTTCCATATGCGTTTCTTTGCTGAGCGCTGATAGCTGAGTGCTGCTTTTACGATATCCACCCATCGACCAGCTTGATAATCCGGTTTCCGAACGCCGCGTTGGCCTCCGAGTGGGTCACCTGAACGATGGTGGTCCCTTCGCCATTCAGCTTCTTAAAAAGCTCCATAATCTCCTTGCCTTGGCTCGAGTGCAAATTGCCGGTTGGCTCATCCGCCAGGATCAGTTTGGGAGCGGCGATGATGGCCCGCGCCACGGCCACAAGCTGTTGCTGGCCGCCCGAGAGCTGGCTGGGGTAGAGGTCCTTTTTGCCGACAATATGGAAGCGGTCCAGAGTGTCCGCCACCAGGGCCTGCCGCTCCGAGCTTCTGACGTTGCGGTAGGAAAGTGGAATGTCGAGGTTCTCAGCCACTGTGAGACCGTCGAGCAGATGGTATTGCTGGAAGACGAACCCTGTATACCTCTTGCTCAAGTCCGCGCGCTGCTTAACGCTGAGCTTATGGACCGGCTGATCGAGCAAGTAGTATTCGCCCTTCCATTCGCCGTCGAGCATGCCGAGAATGGAGAGCAGAGTGGATTTGCCCGCGCCTGACGGTCCCATGATCGTCAGGAAGTCGCCCTCCTTGATCTCGAGGTTAATCCGCCGCAAAACGTAATACCGCGCGGGACCGGCAGGATATGACTTCTCGATATTGATCATCTCGATCATCAGGCACCCCGCCAAAGTGCGTCCGAAGATTAGAAACGCTGATTCTAAAAGATCGCTAGGCTTCGTTCCGAGATTTTATGGCCGTGTAGCGCAGAGTTTTGCCTTTAAAACTCTGCGGTTCTTCACATTTTCCAATCCAAAGGCTACAGACTGTTCTGAGAATTTCGAGGGGCAGGTCAAGAATATCACGCGGCGTGCCGGAGATTGAGACATACGAGACATATGAGCGGCAAGCAGCGCCCCTACGTTCCTTGCGTTGGCATCTGCGCCTGCTCGCCTGCAGCTCGCTGCTCCTCGGTTTCATCCACGACCTGGCCGTCGAATAAGTTAACGCTGCGCTGGGCGTGGCGGGCAAAGCGCTGGTCGTGCGTGACCATGACGATGGTCGCGCCGCCGCGGTGCAATTCCTGAAGCAGGTCCATCACAGCATCACCGTTCTTTGAGTCCAGGTTGCCCGTAGGCTCATCGGCCAGGAGCACGGCGGGCTCACCCCCGAGCGCCCGCGCCACGGCCACGCGCTGCTGCTGTCCGCCGGAAAGCTGTGAAGGGTAGTGCTTCACGCGGTGAGACATGCCGACGCGCTCGAGCGCCTTCTGCACCCGCTCCTTGCGCTCAGCGGCGGGCATGCCGCGATAGGTGAGCGGCAGCTCCACGTTTTCGTAAACGTTCAGATCGCCAATCAGATTGAAGCTCTGGAAGATGAAGCCCACCTCGCGGTTACGAATGCGTGAGCGCTCTCCCAGGCCGAGCTCCTCGACAGGCGTACTGTTCAGCCAATACTTGCCTTCCGAAGGCGTATCCAGCAACCCGATAATCGAGAGCAGCGTAGATTTGCCACAGCCCGAAGGTCCGGCAATCGAGACGTACTCTCCCTTGGTGATCTCGAGATGAATCCCCGAGAGGGCGTGAGTTTCCACCTCATCGGTGTAGAAGACCTTGGTGACCCCTTCGAGCCGGATCAGGTGGTTTCCATTTTGTTCCATAATCTGCTCCTTTTGAATAGCTATCAGCTTTCAGCCATCAGCAAGTAACCGCGGGGTTCGGGACGCGGCCTTTGTAGCGCAGAGTTTTAAAAGCAAAACTCTGCGCTACAGGCCCTTTCAGTCCCGAGCCGCTATTCGTACCTCAGCGCCACCATCGGGTCCACTTTTGTAGCGCGGCGGGCAGGGATATAGCATGCCAGCAGCGCCACACCTATTAATACGAGTGAGACCACCACAAAAGTTCCCGGGTCTGTCGCATTCACGCCGTAAAGCATGCTGGCGAGGAAGCGGGTAAGAATCAAGGCGCCCACAATGCCAATTCCGACGCCAATCAGCGCCAGCCTCGCGCCGCTAGTGATGACCATCTTTAACACGTCTGCCTTCTGCGCCCCAAGAGCCATGCGGATACCAATCTCGTGCAACCGTTGGCTTACCGAATAGGAGATCACGCCGTAAATTCCCACCGATGCAAGCGCCAGCGCCAGCACCGCAAAAGCAGCCAGCAAAACCATGGGGAAACGCTGCGACGACATGGAATCAGAAACGATCTGCTGCATCGCTTCGACGCCATAGACGGGCTGGTCGCGTCCGGCGCCGTAAACCACCTGGCGCACGGCCGCCATGATGCCCGTTGCGTTAGACGGTGTGTTCACCACCCACGTTAGCCCGTTGCCCACCGCGCTCATCCATTGGTCTGGAACCTGATAGAAGGATAAATACATTTCGTTCCGGATAACCTTCGAGCCAGCGTTGAGACCCCAATGTTTTACGTGCCCTACCACGCCAATAATCCGATACGTTCCGAGGATGCCGAGCGTTAGCGTCTGGCCGACCGGGTTCTGGTTAGGGAAAAATTTCTGTGCGAGCGCCTGATCGATCACAACCACCGGAGGGGACTTTGTCGTGTCTTCCTCGGTGAAATACCGGCCCCGCAGCAATGGGATCCCAATGGCGCGCAAATAATCGGGCGTGGTGATATAGAACAGCGACCACGGCGCTTTCTGGAATGAGGTTGGCTTCACAGGGCCGGGCGAAAACGGAAGTTCGCTGTCATTTTCGCTCAGCGGAACCAGGTCTGTAACGGCAACCGACCGGACGCCGGGTATGTTTCTGATCCGATCAACAAGCTGACGGTAATTAAGCCGTGTGTCAGCCGGAGTCTTGGTCAGCGAGGGCGAAAGGCCGACGCTGAACGTGAGCACGTTTTTGGCGTCGAAGCCGGGATTCACGCCCCAAAGGCGGTGGATGGTGCGGAACATCAGGCCCGCCTCCACCAACAGGATGAGCGTCAGGGCCATCTGAAAAACCACCAGGACTGTTTGAGCGCGGTGCTGGCCGCTTGAGGATGTGCGGCCGCCTTCTTTAAGCGCTTCCTGTAGGTCTGATTTTGAGCTCTTCAACGCCGGCGCCAAGCCAAAGAGAATGCCCACCACGATGGCAACGCC
>JBOGJX010000546.1:0-3014 GCA_050745285.1 Terriglobia bacterium | reverse complement strand
CTCCCCTTGGGAGAGGGCCGGTACCCTTATCTACATCGAATGACAGCCCTCTCCCTTCGGGAGAGGGTGGCGCGGGGAAGCAGTGCTTCCCGCCGCGCCGGGTGAGGGAAAGTACGTAACTGCAATTGCGAACATGTGTACTTACGCTACCCAGTTACTTGCCCTTGAGACGCGCGAGTGCCTGGCGAGCCAGCGGGACGCTCGGATCAAGCTGCAAGGCGGCTTGGTATTCGAGCATCGCCAAATGCGACTCGCCCCATCGCTCGTAAAGTTGGCCGAGCCAGCTCAAGGCGGAAGCCCTGGACGGATCATCGCGTCGGGGCGAGTGCGCGACATAAGACTTCAAATCCCGCTCGGCCTGCGCAAGACGCTGCCCATCGAGGACCCGGGCAACGCCTCGATAATAATTCAAACGGGCATCCGCCGGATTTACTCTTTCCGCCCCTTCTACCGCCGCATCGAGTCCGGTTACATCCTTGCGGGCGATGTAAAAATCGGCCACTTCGAGGTAGGGGCCGACGCGGGTGGGTTTCGAATCGAGCACGCGGCGGCATTCTTCAACCGCTGCGGCTTGCCGACCCGTGCTCTGGTCGAAGCGGGCGCGCGCCAGAGATCCCTCCACAGGGTCGAGCGCGGCAATGGCTTCAGCCTGCTTGCGGGCTTTGTCATTGCTGCCACCCACGATCCAGGGCGCCTCCAGGTAGAACTGCATCAAATCGCGCCGCGCATCAATGCTGGCGGGCGCCAGGTCGACGGCCTTTTCGAACTCGCGGCGAGTCTTCAACGCGAGCGATAGGCTGCGATCACGCTCTGCCTCCCGTCCATATGCCCGCCCAAGCCACAGATGGCCCTCCGCGCTTGATGGTTTCAGGCGAACCGCGGCCTCCGCATCCGCTGCGGACCGATCCCAGTTTCCCATCTCATAATAACAACGAGCCAGGAGCAGCTCGGAATCCGCGGTCGCTGGGTCTTGTCTCAGCGTGCTTTCGAGCGCCTCAGACGCCTCGCGGACTTTTCCGGCCTGGAACTCAGCCCTAGCCTCGCGGTTCGATAGGCTTGGCGGCGCCGCAGCTCCGGCCAAGGGAATCGCACCCAGCGCAGCCAGCAACAGACATCCCGCGACCTTTCGCCTGAAGAGCATCACGTGGGAGTCTCTTTTCTGCTGGGGTTTGAAATAAGATTTGAAAAACCTGAAGTATGAGAGCTTCCTGTGGATCAAACACTTCCTCCCGGGGATTGAACCTATTATCTTATCAGCTAACTCCGAAAAACGGAAATTCTGATTAAGGCCGCCATGGCGACCCCTCCGGCCTTATTTCCATGCTTTGCGGGTGTCGCCAGGCGACATGACCGACTGCTAATACTCTCGGACGCTGGCCGATTCTCTGTAGTTCGTTCCCACGCCTTATACATCGGCACGCACACTCCATTTGATGAATTGAGGCGAGGTGAAGTGACAAAACACCGGTGGTTTGTTTGAAGACCCAGCCTCCGTGACCCGCGAGGATCAGATTCGTAGGGGCGCTGCTTGCTGCGCCCAAAACCGGAGGGCAAAGCGGCAGTTGTCACATAGACTCTTTGCCGGCTGGGGTGGGGATCGCCGCACTTTATCGTCCCACCGGGTGAGCCATGGCTTGCTCTTTCATTCGCATGGCCTGGAGAGCGGTGAGGGCCACTACGTGGACGATGTCAGGGGCCTCGCAACCCCGCGAGAGATCGCTTGCGGCATGCGCCAGTCCCTGGTAGACGGGACCCACGGCGACGCACCCTCCCAGCCGCTCGGCCATCTTATAGCCAATATTTCCCGCATCGAGATCGGGAAAAATGAGGACGTTGGCCCGGCCGGCGAGCACTGAAAACGGCGCCTTCCGATCAGCAATTTCGGGGACGAGCGCGGCGTCCAGTTGAATCTCTCCTTCCATCATCAGCCGCGGATCGCGCTCACGGACAATCTCCGCCGCACGGCGCACGATTTCCACCCGGCGGTGCCGGGCGCTTCCCCGGGTCGAAAAGGAAAGCAACGCCACGCGCGGGCCGGTCCCAAGCAACGCTCGCGCGTTCGCCGCCGTAGACAATGCGATCTCTGCAAGTTGTTTGGAAGTAGGATTGGGAACCACAGCGCAGTCGGCGAAGAGAAAGCCTCCATTTGACCCAAAGTGCTCGTATGGCGAAACCATGAGATGAAAGCTCGAGACGAGTGGGGCTTCAGGGTGTTTGCCGACCGTCTGCAGGACCGCACGTGTGGTGGCTGCGGTGGTCGTCGTGGCGCCTCCTACAACGGCATCGGCGGCGCCCGCATCCACCATTAGACCGGCGAAGTATGGCGGCTGCCGGACGGTCTCGATAGCCCCGGCTTCGGTCAGCCCCCGTCCTTTGCGGCGTTCATACAGCCTGTGCGCGTACTCACCAAGGCGCGGCGAGCAGATAGGATCAATGATCTCCGCCTCGCGAAGGCGGATGCCGAGCTTACGCAGGCGTGAGTGTATCTTCCCTGGGTTGCCGAGTAGCGTGAGATATGCGAGGAAATCTCTTTCGGCCGCTTCCGCGGCGACAAGCACCCGATCATCCTCCCCTTCGAAAAGCACGATATGCTGCGGGCTTCGCCGCGCTTCTGCCTGCACTCTTTGCAAAATATCCATGCGTTTTGCCTGTTCAGCCTCCGCAACTCCTTCGGAGGCGCGGCTAGCAGCGCCTAAGCATGTTTAGTTCTCGCGCCCAGCCAGATGAAGTTCTTATATCATGATGCCTGTAATGCGCTAGGGGTTGGAGGAATTTTTCAAGTCAAACCGTCCGTTCGGTCGGCCCAATCATGCGGGGCAGCCATGCCGGTGTGAATCTGGGCGCCACGGCGAGACGGTCTAACTTGGCGTGGGCTTGCTATAATGCAGCACGGTTCCGTCAAAGTGGGTGTGGGATCGAGTGGGGGAATGGAGGAGGGGAGCAGGAGTTGGAGTGCGGCGATGTGTTTTGGGGGGACATTTTGAGGCAGGGCACGTCGAAGGATCGCGATGACA
>JBOGJX010000545.1:0-15579 GCA_050745285.1 Terriglobia bacterium | reverse complement strand
TGTCATCGCGATCCTTCGACGTGCCCTGCCTCAAAATGTCCCCCCAAAACACATCGCCGCACTCCAACTCCTGCTCCCCTCCTCCATTCCCCCACTCGATCCCACACCCACTTTGACGGAACCGTGGCGGCCGAGGGCTAGCCTCTTTACTTTTCCCTGCCCTCTCCCATGGGGAGAGGGTGGTGAGCGGGGAAGCAGTGCTTCCCGTCGCGAGCCGGGTGAGGGATCCCTGGCGGCAGGATTGAAACCGTGCCCTTCCAGAGTCGTCGGGGCACAGCAAGCCGCGCCCCTACGACAGCACAGGATCGGACTTTTCCGGATCGATCTCCAGCTCCTTCATGGCTTTTTCGACCACGCTGGGCTTGATCTTCTTTTCGCGTGCGAGGGCCGCAAGAGTATTGACGGTGATGAACCGCGCGTCAACCTCGAAATAGTCGCGCAGGGCGCGGCGGCCATCGCTCCGCCCGAATCCGTCGGTCCCCAGTGAGACGAACCGTTGGGGCAGCGATCGGGCAATGGAATCCGGCAGCGCCTTCACGTAATCCGAAGCTGCCACAATCACGCCCGGCGACTGCGCCAGGCACTGGGCGACATAGGGAACGCGGGGAGCCTCGCCCGGATGGAGCGTGTTCCAACGCTCCGTCGCGTGCAGATCGCGATAGAGCTCCTTATAACTCGTCACGCTCCAGACGTCCGCGGCCACGCCGTAGCTCTCTCCGAGCATCTTCTGGGCCTTTAGCGCCTCGTTTAAAATCGTGCCGCTCCCGAGGAGCTGCGCCTGAATTTTAGCTCCATTCGACCCGGAAGGCTTCAAGCGATACAGGCCTTTGAGAATGCCATCCTTCACGCCTTCGGGCATGGCCGGCATCACGTAGTTTTCATTCATGACCGTCAAGTAATAGAAAACGCTCTCCTGATCGACGTACATGCGCCGGATGCCGTCCTGAAGAATCACAGCGATCTCATACGCGTATGCCGGATCGTATGCCACGAGATTCGGCACGGTATATGCGGTCAGGTGGCTGTTGCCATCCTGGTGCTGCAAACCCTCGCCGGCCAGCGTTGTGCGGCCTGCCGTCCCGCCCACCATGAAACCACGGCAGCGGCTGTCCGCGGCGGCCCATACGAGGTCGCCCACGCGCTGCATCCCGAACATGGAGTAATAAATAAAAAACGGGATCGTATTGATCCCGTGCGTTGCATAAGAAGTTCCGGCGGCGATGAACGAGGCCATGGAGCCGGCCTCGGTAATTCCCTCTTCCAGAATCTGGCCGTCTTTTACTTCCTTATAGTAAAGCAGCGTGTCACGGTCGACCGGATCATAGAGCTGCCCCTGGCGCGAATAGATGCCTACCTGCCGGAAGAGCGCCTCCATGCCAAACGTCCGCGCTTCGTCGGGAACGATGGGCACAATCAACTTGCCGATTTCTTTGTCGCGCAACATCTTGCTGAGCATGCGCACGATGGCCATGGTGGTTGAGACGGCGTGATCACCGGTGCCCGCGTAGAACTCCTCGAACAAGGCCTCCGCCGGAAGCTTCAGCGCCGTCACCGTCACGCTGCGGGAAGGAACGTAACCCCCCAGCGCCTTGCGGCGGGCGTGAAGGTATTGCATTTCCGGACTGTCATCCGGGGGCCGGTAGAAGCCAAGGTGGGCGATTTCATCATCGGGGATAGGGATGCCGAAGCGCGAGCGGAACTGCCGCACCTCTTCTTCGTTGAGCTTTTTCTGCTGATGGGTGATGTTCTTGCCCTCGCCGCTCTCACCCAGGCCATAGCCCTTGATCGTCCGTGCAAGGATCACCGTGGGCGTTCCGGTGTTCTCCACCGCGGCTTTGTACGCGGCATAAACTTTTTTCGGATCGTGGCCGCCTAGCCGCATCTTGCGCAGCGAGTCGTCGGGAATGTGCTTGACCAAATCCAGCAGCCGGGGGTCAACCCCAAAGAAATGCTTCCTGAAGTATTTGCCGGATTCCACGGAGTACTTCTGGCGCTCGCCGTCCACCACTTCGCCCATCCGCTTGACCAGCACGCCCTCGTGATCCTGCGCCAGCAGCGGATCCCAATCCGTGCCCCACGCTACCTTAATCACGTTCCAGCCGGCGCCGAGAAAAATCGCCTCCAGCTCCTGAATGATGTTGCCGTTGCCCCGCACGGGACCATCCAACCGTTGAAGGTTGCAGTTGACCACAAAAATCAGGTTGTCCAGCTTGACGCGCGAGGCTAGCGAAATAGCGCCGAGCGTCTCGGGCTCGTCCACCTCTCCGTCGCCCAGGAAGGCCCACACTCTCTGGCCCGCCGTCTGCTTCAGCCCACGGTCTTCAAGGTAACGCAGGAAGCGCGCCTGATAAATAGCCATGATCGGCCCGAGACCCATGGAGACGGTGGGGTATTGCCAGAACTCTGGCATCAGCCAGGGATGGGGATAAGAGGAAAGGCCGCCGCCCGGCTTAAGCTCACGGCGGAAATTTTCAAGCTGCTGAGCCGAAAGGCGGCCCTCAAGAAAAGCGCGAGCGTACATGCCAGGCGAGGCGTGCCCCTGAAAGAAAACAACGTCCGCGTCGTGCTCCTCGCTTTTGCCGCGGAAGAAATGATTGAAGCCAATCTCATAGAGGGTCGCCGCTGAAGCGTAGGTTGAAATGTGGCCGCCAATACCGTCCTCAGCTTTGTTGGCGCGCACCACCATGGCCATGGCGTTCCAGCGGACTAGGCTTTTAATGCGCCGCTCGATCTCAACATCACCGGGGAAGACCGGCTGTTCCTCCACTGGAATTGTGTTAATGAACGGCGTGTTGATCGCAGGCCGGATTTTAACCCTGGAAAGTCGCGCGCGCGCCTGGAGGCTGGCGAGAAGGTTCTCGACGCGCCCGGGGGCCCCTTGCTCAATGACATAATCCAGGGATTCCAGCCATTCCCGCGTTTCTATCGACTCGAGTTCAGCAAATTCGTTTTCCACCGCTTCAATCATTACTCCTGCTTCCTTTTCCCTCAAAAATCACTCCATCCGGCCGCGTCCGTGGCCGGCAGTAGCCTCTAGCATTACGTATGTTAAGTCGGTTTAGCAGCGTTCAGGGCACGGCTTCAGCCGTGCCACGAAAGCCCTCACCCACCGCTTCGCGGTCTGCCCTCTCCCTGAGGGAGAGAGGGCGGGGATGAGGGAGGCCACGCTTACGGTATGGCTAAAACCATGCCCTGACACATCTGAAGAGAACTTAACATAGCACTGCTTGCAGGTTCGTGAAAGACGCGTAGCGGCGGCTTTATGCCGCCATTGACACGTTGGGAGCACTTGACTTGTGACGATGCAAAATCGCCGCCACACCTTTCACGCAAGGTTTTTCAGGAACCTGCTAGTCCATAAACCGTTTTACCCTATATCCTAGAACCGGCCACAGACAACCGGCTATAAATTCTATCTTACGTCATTTCAACCTGGGAGAGATACCAAACTTGCGCGGATGCAGCGGCGGGTTTATTCCGCCAGCCTGGCAATGGCGGCGTGAAGCCATCTGGATGGTCCGAATCGGAGCAAAAGGGTGCGCGACATAAAAGTTGGGGTTCACGGTTTTGCTTGATTTCCTGCGTCTGTCCTTGCGTAGCGGGTACGTCAGGTCCAGTGACGGCGACAGTCCCGCGAAGCGGGACACCGTGAGTAGCCGTAGGTGCAACCTACGGACGCGGATGACGATGAAGAGGAGCCCTGTCGGCCCTGGAAGGGCCGGACCCTTGGCGCGGTCAACCCCTCCGGGGTTGATTGGGTTTTGCCGCTTATTGTCCGTAGGTTACACCTACGGCTATTCATGGGCTGGCCCCTCGCGGGGCCCCCATTCGCCTTCTGCGCCCCTAACTTCTATGTCGCACACCCGGAGCAAAACGTGCGCTTTGCAGATTAAGGGCAATTTGTTAGTGTAATCAATTGGGCTAGTTTCCTAGAGGTTGCTGGAAAACCTCGTGTGAAGGGCGTAGCGGCGCTTCTACATCGCCACAAGTCAAGTGTTCTCAACGTGTCAATGGGGCATAAAGCCGCCGCTACGCGTTTTTCAGCAACCGGCTGAGTTGCAAAACTTGACTCATTCGCGTCAGGTTTCGCAAATCTAGGATTCTAGACAGAAACCACATCGCACGATGACAGACCACTGGCGGGATTTTCAGGGTGCTAATGCGGGTTACGTCGCGGAGCTTTATGAGAAGTTCCAGCGCGACCCGCATTCCGTCGATGCGGAAACCCGCGCCTTTTTCGGGGAGGCGGGCGGACCGGCTCAACTCGGGAAACCCGCGTCTCAGGCGGCGCCTGGCGCAATCGGCGCGACTGGCGCGATTCCCATCCACAAGGTCGTTGCGGCGGTTAATCTAGCCCAATCCATCCGCAAGTTCGGCAATCTGGCGTCGCGCCTCGACCCACTCGGAAGCGAGCCGCCGGGCGACCCGTCTCTTCTCCCGGCAAGCTACGGAATTACCGAGGCGGACCTGAGGCAGCTTCCCGCCAATATCATCACCGGGCCGGTGGCGGAAGGAGCCGCGAACGCGCTCGAAGTCATCGCGGCGCTGCGCAGCATCTACTGCACGCACAGCGGCTATGACTACGCCCATCTGCGCAACCCGGAGGAGCGCGAGTGGCTGGAAAGGGCCACCGAATCGGGCCTCTTCCGGCCTCCGAAAGATCCCATTCACGAGCTCGTGATTCTAGAGCGCCTCACGCAGGAGGGGGTTTTTGAGCTTTTCCTGCATCGCACCTTTCCCGGCAAAACGCGCTTTTCCATCGAAGGGTTGGGCATGATGATCCCAATTCTCGATGAGGTGATAAGCGCCGCGGGCGATGCCCACGTCCAACAGATATTAATTGGCATGGGGCACCGCGGGCGCTTAAACGTGCTCACCCACGTGCTCAACAAGCCCTATTCGGAGATTCTGGCGGAGTTCAAGGATCCCGTGAAGACAAGCAAGTATCGCGGCGACCTGGGCTGGACGGGCGACGTGAAATATCACTCGGGCGCTCGCCGGGCGATGGAAGGCAATCCAAGAGACGTGGGTTCAGACCCCAAAACGCGTGAAAAAAACCCGAGCATGGTGATTTCGATGGCGCCGAACCCCAGCCACCTCGAAGCGGTTGATCCGGTCGTGCTCGGCATGGCGCGAGCGGGCGGGACGCGCGTCGACCAGCCGGGCGCGCCCAGGTTCGACCCCATGCGCACGTTGCCCCTTTTGATCCACGGCGACGCGGCCTTCCCTGGGCAGGGCGTGGTGGCGGAAACGCTGAACCTTTTCAGGCTCCCTGGCTATCAGGCGGGTGGGACCATCCACATCATCGCCAACAATCAACTGGGCTTCACCACGCCGCCGGCCGAGGGGCGCAGCACCATTTTTGCCAGTGACCTCGCGCGCGGCTTCCGCATTCCCATTGTGCACGTCAACGCAGATGACCCTGAAGCTTGCCTCGAGGCAGCGCGTCTGTCGTTCGCCTACCGCACTCGCTTCCACCGGGATTTTCTGATCGACCTCGTGGGCTACCGGCGCTACGGCCATAACGAGGGTGACGAGCCCAGCTTTACCCAGCCGGTGATGTATCAGAAAATCGCCGGCCACCCCACCGTGCGCCAACTTTGGGTGAAAACCCTTGCCGCGCGAGGAGTGATTCAAGAGGGGTTTGCCGAGGAGTTGGTGCGCAAGCATATGGGCCGCATTCAGGAAGCGTTCAACGCGTTGGTGCCGGAGAGGCATCTGGTCGAGCCGGTTCCCAAACCCCCGCAGCCCGGCGTCGCCCGTCACGTAAAAACGGGAGCGCCCCTCGATCAACTGCGCGCGCTGAATCAATCCCTCCGGCAACTGCCGCCGGGCTTCTCGATCAACCGCAAGATTGAGCGCGCGATCGAGCGCAAGCTTTCCATGCTCGACAACGCGGACGAAAAAAGCGTTGATTGGGCCTTGGCCGAGGAGCTTGCGTGGGCCTCGATTCTTGCGGACGGCGCCGCCATCCGCGTGACCGGTCAGGACGTGGAGCGCGGAACGTTCAGCCACCGTCACGCCGTGTTCCATGACGTAAAAACGGGAAAAGAACACATTCCTCTGCAGACCCTGCCGCAAGCGAAGGCCGCTTTTGAAATTCGCAACAGCCCGCTTTCCGAAAACGCGGCGCTGGCCTTTGAATACGGCTACAACGTGAATGAGCCAGGCCGCTTGGTGATCTGGGAAGCGCAATACGGTGATTTCATCAACGGAGCGCAGGTGGTGATTGATGAATTCATCGCCTCGGCGAGGGCAAAATGGGGGCTGACGCCGTCGCTGGTGCTTCTGCTGCCGCACGGGCAGGAGGGCGCCGGGCCGGACCACTCGAGTGCGCGTCCGGAACGGTTCCTGCAATTGGCGGCGGCGATTAACATGCGCATTGCCAATTGCACGACGGCCGCGCAATACTTCCATCTACTCCGGCGCCAGGCGGCGCTCTTGCGAAAGGACCCGCTGCCCTTGATCGTCCTCACGCCGAAGAGCCTTCTCCGCCATCCCCTGGTGGCATCCTCTCCGCGCGAGCTGGCGGAGGGCTGCTGGCAGCGCGTGATGGATGACGCGGAGGCCCGCCAGAACCCGGCGCAGATCCAGCGGCTTATTTTTTGCAGCGGGAAGATCTACATTGACTTGGTCACCGCGCCGCAACGGTCTGAGAGAATGCCGGTAGCCGTCTGCCGGGTGGAGCAACTCTACCCCTTCCCGGATGACGACATCAAGAACGCGCTCGACGGCTATCCCGCCCTCCGGGAAGTCGTCTGGCTTCAGGAAGAGCCGCGCAATATGGGCGCGTGGGAGTTTGTGCGGTTACAACTCGCACGGCTGATCAATGGGCGCTGCCCGCTTCACTACATGGGGCGTCCGCGCAGCTCGAGCCCGGCCGAAGGCTCGCCCGCCTGGCACGCGCTCAATCAGGAGAGGCTGATCGCGCAAGCCTTTGACGTGAAGGACGCGCAGACGGAAGAAACGGTATTCTTGAAGAAGGCATAAAGCAGTGACAAGTGACAAGTGGCGAGTGACAAGCAAAACGCGAGCCTTTAGCGAAGGACTGCGAGCATTCAACAAGAATGTACCGAAAGTTGTTTGCTGATAGCTGACGGCTGAGAGCTTTTTTTGCTTGTCACTTGTCACTCGTAGCTTTGTCTGCCCGAAGGGATTAATATGCCAACCAAAATTGTTGTGCCTGAGCTGGGCGAATCGGTTCTCGAAGCCACGGTGGGCCGCTGGCGCAAGAAGGAAGGCGAACGGGTAAGCCCCGGCGAAGTGGTGGTTGAACTTGAGACGGACAAGGTGGATCTAGAGGTGGGCGCGGAGCAGGCAGGAATACTGGCGCGGATCGAGCGAAAGGAAGGGGAAGACGTGCGCATCGGCGAGGTGCTCGGGTTGATTGAGGAAGCTCCAGCGGGCGCCAGCACGGACGCCGCCTCAACCGCGGCGGCGAAAGCTCAGCCGGACGTCCCGGCCGAAGCCCCGCCCGGGCCGTCTCCCGCAAAAGCGCCAGGCAATCAAAAGCCCTCCACCGCTCCGGTAACGGCAGAAGCCACATCTTCCATGGAATCGCTCCGTGTCACCGCCGAAGAGATGGCAACGCCGTCAGCCCGCCGCCGCGCGCGCGAGCAGGGATTAAACCTCGCTAAAGTTCCATTGGCCAGCGCTGCCGCCCGTGTCACCCGGCAGGATGTTGAGAGCCTCGCGTCCGGTTCGGCGAGCGCCTCGTCGATCCCAGCCACTCCACCAGCATCCCCCACCGCTCATCGTGAGGTAGGTGGGGCGCAAGGAGGCGGCGAGCTAGCGCCGCGCGAGGAGCGCGTGCGCATGTCGCGCCGCCGGCAGACCATCGCCCAACGGCTGGTCGAGGCGCAACACACGGCCGCCATTCTGACCACGTTTAATGAGATTGATATGGCCGCGGTCATGGAGCTGCGCGCGCGGCGGAAGGAAGCCTTTAAGGAACGCTACGGCGTTAGCCTGGGGCTGACCTCATTTTTTGTGAAAGCTGCCATGGCTGCGCTGCGCCAGTTCCCCCGCCTGAACGCCGAAATTCAGGGCGATGAGTTTGTTCTGAAGCACTATTACGATATCGGCGTGGCGGTGGGCGCAAGCGAAGGGCTTGTTGTGCCCGTGCTTCGCGACGCCGATCAGATGTCTTTCGCTGAAATTGAAATTGCGGTCAAGGAATACGCCCGCAAAGCGCGAGAAGGCACATTGACGCTGGCAGACCTGCGCGGCGGCACGTTTTCCATCACCAATGGCGGCGTCTTTGGATCAATGCTCTCGACACCCATACTGAATCCCCCTCAGGTGGGCATCCTCGGATTGCATAAAGTGGAGGATCGTCCCGTGGCGATCCGGGGCGAGATAAAAATCCGCCCCATGATGTACGTTGCCCTCAGCTACGACCATCGCCTTGTCGATGGTCTCGAAGCGGTGCAGTTCCTGGTGCGGGTGAAAGAGCTCGTCGAGGACCCCGGCACGCTGCTGATCGAGAGCTGAATCCTGCGCTGAAAATTCGATTTGGAAGGAGGGGGGGACCACTGTCGGCGTTCGTAGGGGCGCTGGTCTGTCCCAAGGTCTGGAGCCTAATGCAATTAGGAGTTCCCCCGACTCTGCCGGGGTGTCAGTAGAAGTTTGACAGTTCCGGGAGTATAAATTTCCGGGATTTGTCGTGTCCGGGCAATGCCGGCCAAAACACCTCACCCGGCTCGCTCCGCTCGCCACCCTCTCCCCGTGGAGAGGGCAGGAATCAATGAGGGAATCTCAGCCCTCTCCCCAGGCGAGAGGGTGCCCGAGGTACGAGGGCGGGTGAGTGGTGTTTTTCGTGCCTCGCACGCTGCGGCTTTTGACCGGTGGCGAACAGGCCCCTTTGAGGGGCCTGCCCTTGTAAAGCCCCCGGCTCTGCCGGGAGATCCCTAATTGGACACGCTTGCCTGCGAACCGCCGAGTCTGCTCTGCTTATCACTTGTCACTGTCTTTATCAGAGCGCCGATCGTTTCCAGACAAAGGCGCCAAAGGTACGAAACGTCTCGAGCCCAAGGCGCTCGTAAAAGCGGACGGCGTCCGAGTTCGCGTCCGTCACCGTCAACGTGACTTCCTGGAAGCCGAGTTTCTGCGCCGCGCTGAATGACTCTTCCATCAGCGCCACGCCAACCCCCAGGCCCTGAAACCCCGTATCAACGGCCACCTGCGGAATATGAGCGGTGGCCGTGCGCACGGCGGTGAGGGCGAGAAGTCCCGCCACCTTTCGCGTAGCGCGATGGATCGCAACAAAAGACGCGCGAGGAAGACTCTCGCCGCACCCCTTGAGATGAATAATGTTCTCGATCAGGTGTGACGTTCCGGCGATCGACCGGTACTGGTCGTTAATGGCCGCATCCACGTGCGATCGGTACGTCTGAAAGAGGAGGCGTGCGGCCGCGTCATCGTGCTTCCGCTGCCAGGTTTCCAGGATGAACTGGCGATGGAACGTCGCGGGCGCTTCGCGGACTGCGCGGCCATTGAGATTCGCCGCCATGAACCGGCGAAGGTAGACGTCAAACTCGTGCCGCTCGAAGCAAGCGTCAAGATCGTCCAAGGAAAAATGGGGCAACTGCGCTTCCACACGCTCGACGCCCGGGGTCGCTTTGAGCGTTTCAATGACATGATCGAGCAGTACCAGCGCGTTCCGCCGCGTCTCGCCATCCGGCTGAACGAAGAGGTCTCCAATCAGGCCTTTTTCTCCCTCGTAAAGAAAGAAGCTATAGCCTCGAATCTGTCCGCCGGAAAGGAGCGCGTAGCCGGATAGCCGCTTATCCGCCAGGCATGCGGTGATCAGCCGGACCGAGGGCGTATAATCCCAACGCAGGGCTGAGAGCCACGCCCGAGACTCCGCTTCGAGCAGAGACCCGAAATCTTGCGCGGTAAAATGCCGGATGTCTATAATTTCGATGGCCAAAATTGATTCCCGTACGCGGCCAAGCGCCAAGTAGTCCGCCATGGCTCTGCGCCGAAGAGAGTATAACGCAATTTATATCCATAGCGGCGCAGGAGGGCGGGGTTTTAACCCCGCCGTTGCGGCGCATTTCTTATTACTTCAATCTCACGCGCTGAACGGTTCGTCCGGCGAACCGTTCAGCGCGTGAGATTGAGACTGATGTAAACCACCATTTTCCGGCGGGGTTAAAACCCCGCCCTCCGCATAGTGGCAGGCTTGGTGAGCGTCCCTACTAAACAGCAAAACGAGCAGGCGTAGGGCGCGCCTCACCCTCTCACATAATGGGTTCACACGCATTCAACAACATCCCGGATTCAGAACCTGAAAGCCATGGCGAACGTCGGCGGCTGCGCCATTCCATCGAGTACTGGGCGGCGCGAGGATTACTGGAGTTCCTGGGCCTCATGCCCCACCGCGCGGCTCGCGCGCTGTGCGCTGTGCTTGGAGCGCTCAGCTATTGGCTATGGCCTCGCCTCCGGAGCACAGGTCTTTGGAACCTTCGCCTGGCCTATCCCGAGTGGACCAACCGCCAGCGGCGCCGCGTTCTGTTTTCGAGCTTTCAGAGCCTCGGCCGGATGCTCGCGGACTTCGCGCACTTCCCCCGCTGGGATCGCGCCAACATTGAGCAATTCATCGTCTATGACGGTTTCGAGCACTTTGAGAGGGCGAGGAGCTTGGGCAAAGGAATGCTGTTCCTCACGGCGCACTTTGGAAATTGGGAGCTCGGCTCCTTCGCCCATGGCATCCATGGCCATCCGGTGAACTTCGTCGCGCGCCGGCTCGATAACCCCCGCATGGACTCGCTGATTAATCACTACCGGCGCCTGAGCGGCGGAAGGCCGATTGATAAAAGCGACTTTGCGCGGCAGACGCTGCGAGCCTTGCGGCGGGATGAGCCCGTCGGTATCCTCATGGACCAGAATATGATGCCCGCCGAAGGCGTATTTGTGAACTTCTTTGGCCGCCCCGCGTCAACCACCTTCAGCCCGGCCCGCGTGGCGCAGAAAACCGGCGCTCCACTCATCCTCGGGCTTGTCATCTGGGATTCGCAATTGCGAAAATACCGGCTGCGCTTCGAAAGTGTCGGCTGGATTGAGCGTCCGGATCCTGAGGAAGAGATCCGCGTGAACACGCAGAATTTCACCGCCCTGCTCGAACAGTGTATTCGCCAGTATCCGTCGCAATGGCTCTGGGTCCACCGGCGGTGGAAGACGCGGCCGCCGGGCGAGCCGCCGCTGTATCGCTAAGGCGGGTACCCCAATGTGCCCAAGGGCGATATGATCCATCATGGAGATTTCGAATGACCGTCGATGACATCGCGCGAGTGCTGGGCGGGAAAGTGCACGGGAATGGCCGGGCCGAGATACAAACCGTAGCCCAACTTGAGACCGCCTCAGCCAGCGAGTTAGCTTACGCCGAAGGCAACCGGGCGCTCGACTGCGCCACCTTATCCCACGCCGGGTGTATTCTGGTGATAGACTCCTCTTCTCTGCCCCATCGCACCACCATCGAAGTGAGCCACCCGAAACTGGCCTTCATTCAGGCCGCGGCGGCGTTACGCCCCGCGCTTCCGCATCCTGCTGGCATTCACCCGAGCGCTGTGATCTCTCCCGTCGCTCGTCTTGGGAACGGAGTCTACGCCGGCCCGAACGTAGTGGTTGAAGACGAAGCACAGATAGGCGACGGTACGATACTGATGGCGGGCGCATGCCTGGGCAAGGGCGCGCGGGTGGGCGCAGGGTGCGTCCTTCACCCTGGGGTTATCCTCTATCCCGGCGCCCGCGTGGGAGACCGGGTGATCCTTCACGCCGGCGCGGTGATTGGCGGCGATGGTTTCGGCTACGTCCGGGCCGAGAGTGGCTACTTGAAGTTCCCTCAGATGGGCGGCGTGCTGATTGAAGACGACGTGGAGATCGGGTGCAACACCACCGTGGACCGCGGGTCGCTTGGCACGACCGTCATTGGCTCGGGCACGAAAATTGATAATCTGGTGCAGGTCGCCCACAATGTGCGCATCGGACGTCATTGTGTGATCGCCGCGCAGACGGGAATTTCGGGAAGCGTTGAAATCGGCGACGAGGTGGTGATCGGCGGGCAAGTGGGAATCGGCGATCACGCCCGGATCGAGAGGCGCGCCACGGTGGGCTCGGGCGCGGGCATCCTTACGGGAAAGGTTATTCGGGAGGGCAGTGTCGTGTGGGGCACGCCCGCGCGCCCCTTGGCCGAAGCTAAAAGACTCTATGCCAGCTTCGCGCGCCTGCCAGAACTTGCCCGTAAGGTGAAGGAAATCTCCCGTAAAAAGCCCGAAGGCAGGAATTAGCCCGGAACGGAGGGTTTCCGAATTACGCCTCGGGACTTTGGACGCGACCGGCGACCTTGCCGCTTGCTGTTTCGTAGGGGCGCTGCTGAAGGAAAGCACTGCTTCCCCTGCGCCCAAAGGCAACGGGCGCAGCAACCAGCGCCCCTACAAGCCCTCCCTGGGGCAAGCGAAAGATGAGGCCATCATGAATCGAAGAGAATTTCTGTCGAGCGCCGGAAGTATGGCAAGCCTCGTGGCTGCTGCCGGAACGACAGGATTGTGGGCGGCGCGCACGCCTCGCGCGCCACAGTACTACTACGACCCGGCGCGCTTGCTGCGTGCGGGAGTTTCTTCCCGGAGCTTCCGTAATTTTTTTGCGTCAACCCGGGAGAAAACCTTCCGGTTGCCTGGCCCGATGATAACCCTCCTCGATTTTCCGGGAATCATTTCGGACCGCTATCAGGTCCATCATCTCGAATTCGCTTCACCTCACTTCGCCACCACCGAACCCGAATATCTCGCGCAACTTCGAAAGGCAATCGGGCGAGCGCGCTCCCGGCTGGTCAACATCCCGGTGAAAACGCGCGAGATTACAATGGGCGCCGGTCTTTCGGATCACGACCCTTCCGTACGCGATGCCGCCGTGGCAGCCGTCAAGAAATGGATCGACGTAGCCCATGACATTCGCTCCGATTCCGTGAGCGCTGATCCCGGCAGCATCAACGGCGCGGATATCAGCCCCACGCTCGACTCCTACCGGAAGCTCTCCGCCTATGGCCGTCTGCGGCGCGTGGACGTGCTCATCGAAAATCACCAGGGCGCGGAGCCGGGAGAAATCATCGACATCGTGCGCCAAGTAGGCGGCCGCACGCTGGGCGCGCTGCCGGATTTCTCAAACTTCCCGAACCCCGCCGCTCGCGCTCGCGGCCTCGAGCTTCTTTTTCCCCGCGCTCTCACCGTCTGCCACGCCAAGGGGATCTCCTTCGACGGACAGGGAAACGAGACCACGTTCGACTTCAAGCAGTGCGTCGATATTTCAAGACGCTCTCACTTTCGGGGAATTTATTCGGTCGAATTCGCTGGACCGGGCGATCCTTACCAGGGAGTGCAACACGTCATCAACGAATTAATCCGGTATCTGTGAATAGTGATTCGCGGCTGGAATCCCAACGAGGCTTCGCCTCAAACCGGCGAGACTTGACCCCCTCACCCGTCCCGCTACGCGGGCCACCCTCTCCCGCAGGGAGAGGGCTGGGTTTCTCGGGGAATTTGTGACTCCCGCCCTCTCCCCACGGGAGAGGGTACCGCGAAGCGGTGGGTGAGGGCGTGACGGCGGGGCTGAAGCCCGGCCCTTTCAGAACGCGGACAATCGACAATGCGCTTAATTCGTTTTCTGAATCTGCTGAAGAATATCTTTGGCGCGCACCTGGGCGAGGTGCAAATAGCTGGGGTTATGGAGAATGGATTGGAGGGTTCCGGTCATTAGCTGCGGGTCAAGCAGCGATTTATTATTCAGATCAACCTGAATCAGCGTCAGCTCTCGCGGCAGCCCAAGGTGATCATACTTCATCGAGTAGTCGAGGGCCGTGATGTGCCGTTCCACGGCGCCGAGACCTTCGAAGAGATCGGAGAGTTCCCCCGCCCTGCGATTCGTTGAGTAGTTGAACTGAGTCACATACATATGGCTGCCGTTCACGTATTTAAAGGTCTTGAGCCCAAGGTCGGCTACGCGCTTATGGCTCTCCAGGCTGACATCCTGGAAATCGTGCATCTCATCGGCTAATCCAAAAAGTTTTTGTGTTATATCAGTTGAAAGGTGAAAGGGCCTGGGATTAGGCGGCTCCTTCAGACGGCGGCCTTCATAGACCCCCGAGCCGTCAAAGTTCACCACGATCCTCTCGTATTCCGGAGTACTACCCTTCAGGATTTTGGTGTACGTCAGTTGCGGGCCCGAAGCCGTGGGTTGGGCTTCCGCCTCGCCCGGCGCGGGGGCCAGGAACGAGACGGCAACGAAAACCAGAAGCGCGGCCAGCGCAGCCCCGCGCGCGGCGGCGAATAATCGAAGGCGGCGAATTCGAAAAACGGAGCGTATCAATTCACTGACTCTTCGAGGTTCGCGTCCAGGCGCACAGTTTCGGACTGGAGGCTCACTTCGCCTCGGCCAGGGCGTGAAGCTCGGATTCTTCAATGTCAAAGTTCGCGTAGACGTGCTGTACGTCGTCGTGGTCCTCAAGCTCTTCACTCAGGCGCAGCATCTGATGGGCGCTCTTGCCGCTGAGCTTGACATAGTTTTGCGGAATCATGGAGACTTCCGCCAGCGCAGGCGTGATTTTTTCCGCTCCCAGCCGGTCTACAATCTGCTGGAATTCAGCGGGTGCAGTGAAGATTTCCCAGTTGCTTCCGTCATCGGTCAAGTCCTCAGCGCCCGCGTCCATCACCACGTTCAGCAGTTTTTCCTCGTCTACCTTTTCTTTCTCAACCACAATGTAGCCCTTCTTGCTGAACATCCAGCCCACGCAGCCGTTCTCCCCCAGGTTCCCGCCGTGCTTGCCCAGGATGTGCCGGATTTCAGAAATGGTGCGGTTTTTGTTATCGGTAGCGACTTCCAGCATGATCGCCACGCCGCCCGGGCCGTACCCTTCGTATACGCTCTCCTCATACGTCGTGCCGGGAAGCTCGCCGGTTCCCTTCTGGACGGCCCGCTTGATGTTATCCGCCGGCATATTCTCCGCTTTGGCCGCGGCAATCGCCGTGCGAAGGCGCGGGTTTGAATCCGGATCACCCCCGCTGATGCGGGCGGCGACGGTGATTTCCTTGATAATCTTGGTGAAAGCCTTGCCCCGCTTGGCGTCGAGCGCGCCCTTCTTGTGTTTAATCGTTGCCCATTTTGAATGGCCTGACATAAAACTTGATTCCTCGTTCAAGATTGAGCTGTCAGCGATCAGCCGTCAGCTTTCAGCAAACCGGCGGCGTGCAGTGGAAGGGCGGGGTTCAAACCCCGCCCTTCCAAACTTGAATCCCGGAGTTTCCAAGTTTGGGAAATGCAACATTATCCCCTCGTGGAGACGGCTGAGAACCGGTATCAAATTGCCCCAGTGATGCGCTTTGTCTCTGCTCCCGCAGCCCAGTGCGCGCAAGGCCAAAACCTAATTGTAGATGCTATCACATCCGCGTGGACCGCGCTATTGGCGCAGAAACCGCGCAGTGGCAGCGCAACGCAACCGCTACAGCCGCAGTTGTCACCCGGACTCAATCGGCCTTGCAGTGGATTCCCGCTTTCGCGGGAATGACGGTATTCCCGACCCAGTTG
>JBOGJX010000544.1:0-9003 GCA_050745285.1 Terriglobia bacterium | reverse complement strand
TCCATCGCCAAACCGTTCGAGTGGAAATTCACCCGAAAGGACCTGGCACAGCTCCTAAGCAGAATGGGGTCGGCTGCAGCTTGAGCCTGAAAAATACGTGACCGAACTTATGAAACGACCGACTTAGTTTTCTCCCGGTTCAGCTCGACCCCGAGTGGTTCGAGCTGTTCCTGGAGCCGTTGCAGGGCGCGTTCCGCCCAGCCCCGTTTGGTATGGTGGCCACTGACGGCAATGACGAGGTGAGTAGCGCCGGGGAGTTTCACCCCGACGCTCTCTCGGAACCGTACGTGAACGTCTCCGCTCATACGGCTCCCGCCATAGAGCCACGCCGCACGCCCATCTGCCAGTGTGCGAACAACCGTGGATCACGCCGCGAAAGGCGCGTAATCCAGTGGGTCGCCCGGCGCAGATGGCCGCGCAGCTTCTTGTATTTCCGGTAGGCCCAGAGAGCCAGTGAGCGATCCAGTTGGCGCATCGGCGGATAGAGCGCCGACCGGTAAAAGCGTCCGTAATACTGGAGCCACCCTCGAACAATCGGGTTAAACATCCGGGACAGATCTTCGATCGTTTTGTCGCTGCGTAAGTGCAGGTTCCAACTTCGAATCTCCGCTCGAATGGCCTTGACGGCTTTGTCGGAGACGGCGGGACTGAAATTGATGAAGTATTTTCCGAAACGATTCTTCGACCGCCTCGGCCGAAACGTGTAGCCGAGAAAATCAAATTTCTCGTTCGGATAACTCCTTTGCCGGTCATCATCCTTGCAATAGACGATCTTCGTCTTTTCGGGATGAAGTTCCAGCCCGCATTCCCGCAATCGTGCGGCCATGGCCTCCCGAACCTCTCGGGCTACCGCCTCCGTCCTGCAATGTGCGATGGCATCGTTGACTCAGGAAGCGGTCTTGCGGGCGTTGGAGCGGCAGAACACAGTCGTGCGTGAGCCTCGCGCATGGCTTTTTCGAACGCTCTATCACACCTTTGTCGACCACTACCGGAAAAGCGTTCGGGAACAGAAAGGCAAATACGGGGCATTCGCACTGGGACTTACGGGTAATGAAGCAGAATGGGAGGGAACTATAAAAAACCCTCTGCCTGCACTCATTGCTATTGAGGATGTGCGAAAAGCCATCGAGCGTTTACCGGGGGAGTTTCGGACAGTGGTTTGGCTCTCGGACGCGGAAGAGTTTCGGTTGCAGGAGATTGCGGAAATTCTCGAATGCCCGCTTGGGACCGTGGCTTCCCGTCTGGCCAGGGGGCGCCGTGAACTCCGGCAATTGCTTGCGGCCTACGGCCCGGAGCAGGAGAAGTAAGCATGACATGCCATGAATGCCAGGCACTGTTGGTCTTGAGTGAAAGCGGGCAGGAATCGCCTGAGGCTCGCGATCATCTTGCAGGATGCGTAACCTGCCGGCAGCTTATTCACGACAACGAAAAACTTCAATTTCATCTTCGCCGCGTTGCTGCAGGCGAGCGCGCTCCCGAAGCGCTTCGCAAGCAGGTGGAGGCATTCGTTCGCAGACCTATCTCAATCCGAAGGGTGCGAACCAGGCTCTGGGCAGGGATCGCGGCGGGAGTCATTATCTTGGTGCTGGCCGGTTACGGCCTCGTGCGGCATCACCTGCACTTTTCACTGACACCCAGCAGCCTGGCGCAGGATTTCATTCTCGACCACGAACATTACCTTCCTGGCCGGCAGGAAATTGTTACCAACTCCCCGCAAGACGTCCAGGATTGGTTTGAAGGGAAAGTGGATTTTCCGGTTCGCGTCCCGCGACTATCGGCTGCGGCGCTGGTGGAAGCCCGCGTCTGTACAATTGCAGGGCGCAAGGCGGCGCTGGTGCACTACCGTCTTAAGCCCCAGAATACGCTCGTTTCCTTCTTTGTGGCGCCCGAGCCCAAGACCTTTGAGCGCCAGAAGAAGCCGATTGTTTTATTCAGTTCTTACGAAGGCCTGAACTCCACGCTTTGGTGCCATCGCGGACTGGTTTATAGCCTTGTTGCTTCACTCGACGATAGAACTCTACAGCAGATCGCGAAATCCGTGCAGCAGCAAGAGCCCTGAACCCCAGGCGGCAAGCGTTTTCCAAAGCATAGAGACATCCTCAATGGTGCGACTCGCTCTCAGAAACCCCTATCTGGTCATTGTTGGAATCCTTGCCATTTTCCTGGTGGGCGTCACCGTCTTCTTCCGAATTCCGGCAGACCTGCTGCCGATCTTCAAGACCCCGGTGGTGCAGGTTTTGACCCTCTATCCCGGCATGCCCACGACCACCATGGAGCGAGACATCACCAATCGCATCGAACGCTGGACATCTCAATCTAACGGCGTGGCGCTTCAGGAATCGAAGAGCCTGCTTGGCGTGAGCGTGGTGCGAGATTTCTTCCGTCCGGACATCGATCCGAGTGCAGCGCTCGCCCAAGTCTCCTCTCTGGCCAGTTCGGACCTGTATTATCTACCGCCTGGAACGATTCCTCCCATGGTGATGCCCTATGATCCCACGGCATCCATCCCGCTGGCTCTGCTCACGGTCTCGAGCAACGTCTTCAACGAAACAAAGCTTTACGACATTGCCTACTTCAATGTGCGCAATCTCCTGAGTGGCATCACCGGCGTGATTGCTCCGGCGGTGTTTGGCGGGCGGATTCGTCGCATTTATGTTTACGTGAATCCTTATAAGCTTGCGGCGCGCGGTCTTTCGCCGCTGGACGTCGTGAACGGTCTCCGCCAATGGAACACCTTGATCCCAACCGGCGATGCCAAGGTGGGAAGCACGGATTATTTTGTGGTTAGCAACGGCATGGTTCCAACGGTGAGCGAGATTAACAACTTTCCGCTAAAGGTCGTGGATGGAGCCCCGGTCTTCGTGAAAGACATTGGCCATGCCGAGGACACCCACGAAATCCAGACCAATGTTGTCCACGTCAACGGGCGACGCCAAGTCTATATTCCGATTTATCGCCAGCCCGGCGCCAACACAATTCAGGTGGTACAAGGCGTCCAGCGCGCCTTGGCGCGAATCAAATCCAGGATTCCCTCAGGCATCGACCTGCGCCTGATCTTTGACCAGTCGATCTTTGTTCGCAGGTCCCTTGCTTCCCTGGAAAAAGAAGTTGCGCTCGGCGCGATGCTGGCCGCCTTGATTGTGCTGCTGTTTCTCGGCAGCGTCCGCTTTTCACTGGTCATCTTTTTGACGATCCCGCTCTCGATCCTGGCGGCGATGATTGGCCTTTACGCCACCCACAACACCTTAAACAGCATGACATTGGGAGGATTGGCCTTGGCGGTAGGCCGGTTGGTGGATGACTCCATTGTGGTTTTGGAGAACACGGTGCGGCATTTGCGCCTGGGGAAACAGCCCGCCATCGCAGCCGAACAGGGAGCAGATGAAGTTAAGCTGCCTGTAATCGTCTCGACCATTACCACCGTGGTGGTTTTCTTCCCCGTCGTGTTTCTGACGGGGCTTGGACGCTTTCTCTTTTCTCCACTGGCTTTAGCCGTTGCCTTTGCCATGGCCGCTTCTTACGTCGTGGCACTGACGGTGATTCCTGCCTACAGCGCAAACTTTCTCCATCCCCAACAAGGAAGCGCGAGGCAGGCCGCACGCACGGGGTTATTGACCGCTCTGGCCGCGAAGTTTGAAGACTTCAGCCATGTCTATGAACGATGGCTGCGAAAAGCCCTGGCCTGGCGGAAGACCGTCCTGGCGGCAGCCGTCGTGACGCTCGTGGTTGCCATCGGCCTTTATCCTTTCCTTGGGGAAGAATTGTTCCCTCCGGTCGACGCCGGCCAGTTCACGATTTACGTTCGCGCCTCATCCGGAACCCGGATCGAGCTGAGTGAACAACTGGCCTTACAAGTGGAGGCAGCCGTGCGTCACGTTGTTTCCGCCGGCGACCTTAATACGATTGTGACGAACACCGGCGTCCTCTATGACTGGCCGGCAGCCTATACCTACAATGCGGGGCCGATGGATACCACGGTGAAAGTCCAGCTAACCCCCGACCACCGCACGAGTGCCCAGGTGTATGCCCGCCGCCTGCGCGGGGTACTGCCCAAGGAATTTCCGGGAGTCAGCTTTGCGTTCGATACTGGCGGGCTTATGACTGCGGCGCTCAATTACGGCTTGCCCTCGCCCATCGATATCCAAGTGATCGGTAATAGCCTTCACGTCGCTCACCACATCGCCAGAAAGATTGAGGCGCAGGCGCGCCAGGTTCGAGGTGCAGTGGACGTCCGCATTCAGGAGAAACTGGATTATCCCACACTCAACATCCACGTGGACCGCGTGAAGGCCGCATATTTGGGACTGACGGCGACAGACATCGTGAAAAACATTGTTACGGCGCTCAATTCCAGCGTCGCTTTCGAGCCCGCTTTCTGGGTTGACGAGCATAACGGTAACCATTACTTTCTGGGCGCTCAATACCCTGAGCAAGATATCAATTCCATCGCCTCGCTCGAAAACATCCCGCTCACTGATCCTGACCCTCAAACTGGGACGCAGAAAGAACCCACACTCGTCAAAAACGTGGCAACCATTTCCCAAGGCGTAACGCCCCTCGAGGTCGACCATCGCAACATCACTCGCGTCACGGATGTTTACGTGAATGTCAGCGGCCGAGACCTCGGTTCGGTCTCCAAAGAAATCCAAAAACGAATCAAGAACATTCCTCTTCCAGCAGGTTATCAAGTAGCGATGCGGGGAGAATTCCAAAGCATGGAGCAATCCTTTGCCGGCTTGGGATTCGGGTTGCTGATGGCGGTGGCGCTGGTCTATCTGGTGATGGTGGCGCTGTTTCGTTCTTTCCGCGATCCGCTGATTATTCTCATCTCGGTGCCGATGAGCCTGCTCGGCATCGTCATCCTGCTGCTGCTTACCGGGACTACTGTCAACATTCAGTCCTTTATCGGAGCGATTTTCCTGGTGGGCATCGAGGTCTCTAACAAGGTGCTCCTGGTAGATTTTGCGAATCAGCTTCGTCGCCAAGGGATCAGCTTCCATGAAGCGGTAGTCAGGGCCAGCACAATCCGCCTGCGGCCCATTCTGATGACGGCGATTGCCACCGTCGTCGCCATGACTCCCATGGCCTTTCGCTTGGGAACGGGCGCGGAGGTCAATACGCCGCTTGCACGCGCGGTTATTGGAGGATTGATTTACTCGCTCTTTTTAACTCTTTTTGTGGTTCCGGGTCTCTACCTGATGCTTAACCCGCAAGAGGCGCCAGCAAGCGAGGGTGAGGCGTAAAGATGGGCAATCAAAAGAGGACCGGGAATTCAACGCATACGGAGGGCCCGGAATGGGCTGCATGAAGAGCGGCGGTAGAGCGAGGACACTAGGCTCGTCACTCATCACTCGTCACTCATCACTGTCCTTGATCGGACTGGCTTTAGTGGCAATCGCCGTCACCTTGCTCCCCGCATGCGCCCATCGAGCCGATTCTCAGTCTGCCCGCGACAAGACCGCGCAGGCGAAGATTCCGGTTGGTGTGGTTACCGCGGCGCGAAGAAATATCGACCGGGAGATTACGCTTCCGGGGACGCTTGTGGCTTTTTATCAGGCGACACTCTATGGCAAGGTGGCGGGCTACGTGCGGTCGATTCGCGTGGACAAGGGGGACGATGTGCACCGCGGAGAAACCCTGGCCGTGCTGGAAGTGCCGGAAATGGTAGATGAAGTGGACCAGGCGCGGGCCGCTTACCAACAAACACTGGCCAACTTGAACCAAGCCAAAGCGCAAGCCGAATTACAGGCAGTCACCTACCAGCGTTTCAAAGAAGTGCATCTTAAGGACCCGGATGCCGTGGCGAAGCAGGAACTCGATGAGTATCGAAGCAAATTCGACGTGGCCGAAGCCAAAATCGAGCTGGCAAAAGCCAGAGTAGCGACCGCACAGGCCAACCTGAATCGCCTGATTGCCTTGCATCAATATGCGGATATCACCGCTCCGTTCACAGGCACTATTACCGCGCGCTTTGTGGATCCCGGTGCTCTCATCCAGGCCGCAACATCCTCCAACCAGAGCCAGCCGATCATGACGGTTCAGGACCTGGACACGATCCGCGTCTATGTCAGTGTGCCGGAGGTCAATGTGCCGTTTATTCATGTTGGCATCCCGGCCAGCCTGACGACGGCCGCCTATCCGGGCCGGGTTTTTAGGGCTGCGGTAACGCGTTTTGCCGATGCTCTCGACTCTGCCACGCGCACCATGAGAACCGAGATCGATGTCCGGAATCCTCGTCATGTGCTGAGGCCGGGGATGTATGCCGACGTAACTCTGGAATTGGAAAAGGTGCGCAGGGCGCTGGTGATTCCGGACTCCGCTCTTGTTGTCTTGGGGTCACAGAAATTCGTGTGGCTGGCCCGCGATGGCTTAGCGCATCGGGTTGAGGTTAATACGGGCCTGGACGATGGCACGGAAGTCGAAATTCACACGGGGCTAAGCGCGGGCGAGCAGGTAGTTGTGACGGGTAAGGACAATCTGACGGAAGGCAGCGCGCTTGAAGTGTCGTCCCTCAGCGACGAGAAGCTGTAGCAGCGATCTCCCCATTGCCGATGAATACAAGGTGTGAGCATGCAGAAACACGTATTGATCCTGCTGATGGTCGCCATTTGGAGCGGCAGACCGGGCATGGCTGGCGGGCCAATTCCTGCTAGCCCCGAAAAACTCACACTGACCCAGGCTGTAGACATGGCATTGGCCAACAGTCCTGAATTGCGCAGTGGTCGTGAGCGAATTGCGGCTGCCCAGGCAGGAATCGAGTTTGCGAAAAGCCGCTATCGTCCGCAGATTACTTTCAATGGGATAGCGAAGCTTGGTTTGTCCGGTGCAACAAACGGCCTTGGCTTGCTGGGACTGCCCGCTTCGCCGTTCTGGAATGACATCAGTGACGCCGTCAATGTGGACCAGGATATCTTTGATTTTGGGCGCACGAGACACAGCGTCGGTGTGGCACGCGCCAAAGAGGAAGCTGCCGAGCATGACCTCGATCGAAGCCGCATTCAGGTGGCCGAAAGGGCGAAGGTTGCTTTTCTCAAGGTGCTGAGCGCGCAGCGGCTTGTTCAGGTCCGGGAGGAGGATCTGAAGGAACGCCAACAGGTCGAGCGCAAGGCAGACGAGTTCTTTGAAGTGGGTTTAAGCTCCAAACTCGACCTGGATCTTGCGCAAGTGGGCTTGAGGAGCGCCGAGATGGCGCTGGCCGAGGCACAGGACGACCAGCAGGCTTGGGCAGAGCTGTTTACGGCGCTCGGACAGGCAAAGGGCCAACATTATGAGCTCGTCGAGCCGGCCCCTCAGCTTATGCCACCGGAAAACCTTACAATGGCGATTGACACAGCTTTGTCAACCCGACCGGACTTGAAAGCGGTGCAGGCCAGAATTAAAGCTCAACAAGAGCGCGTGCTCTACGCCCAAAGCCTTCGCCGCCCTATCCTGGCAGGAGTTTTCAGCGGTGGCTACGCCAGATTCCCGAAACTCACCCTCGCTCGCCTTTCAGCAGGCGCCTTGGGATTATTCGCTCCTATCTATACAGGTGGAGGACTTAAGGCTCAAATCACAGCGGAGCAGCGCAGACTCGGTGCGCTGCGCGCCCAATATGCCTCTCAGGTACTGGAAGTCCGCGATGAAGTAAGCCGGAACCATGCGAACGTTCTTAAAGCCCTGCAGTCCACCGAAGATAATCAGAAAATCGCAGCTTACGCCGAAGAAGCGCTGCGACTGGCCCGCACCCGCTATCAGGCCCAGCTTACCTCCTTCGTTGAGCTGATTACCGCAGACGCGGCAACGGAGCAGGCGCGAGCCAATTATAGCCAAGCCTTTTATGCCTACCAAATGGCACGAGCGCGCCTGAATGCCTCGCTGGGCCTCCTACGGTAAATCACCCGCAGCCTGTGCATAGTTACCCTCCGGCGAGCGCCTTTCCTGATATGATGCACTTTCTGTTGCAATGCAGTTCTAATCGTTCGCATGTCACCCATGGACAATGGCAAGCGAAAACTTTTCAGAATCGGGATTCCTAAAGCGGCTAAAAGCGCGGGATCGGCCGGCTGTGGAGGAACTCGTAAATGCCTATCTTCCGCAAATCCTTCGCGCCGCTCGCGGTATGGGCTTTCCGACCGAAGAAAGCGAGAACTTGGCTCAGTCTGTTTTCCTGGCTTTGATCGAAAGCCTGGACAACTTCCAGGGTCGATCACACATTCGCACCTTCATTTTCGGAATTTTTTACAATAAGGTCTCCGAACACCTACGATTTAAGCAGCGAGCACGGCAGGAAGAGGACATCGATAGCATTATGGAAAACCGGTTTGATGCCAGGGGAGCCTGGCGCCAGCCGCTTGCGGACCTTGAACGGGAGCTTTTTTCACGGGAAATCGGGTCGACGATTCGAGACTGTCTGGAGGTGATACCGCAGGCGCAGCGGCTCGCCTTCATCCTTCGGGAAGGGGAAGAAATGGCTACCGCGGAAATTTGTAAGATTATGGGCATTAGTGCGACTAACTTTGGAGTGTTACTGTATCGTGCCCGGAACCGCCTGCGCGAGTGCGTGGAGCGGAAGGGGATCAGGAGAGGTTAAAACGTGTATTCTTGTTCTGAAGTGGCCAAGTGGATCGCAAGCGATGAATACGAGAGCGCCAGCTTTTTCCGCAAGCTGGGAATCCACCTGCATCTTCTGATGTGCAGGCACTGCTCAAGGTATAAGCGTCAACTCAAAGCCCTTGCCGCGGCACTTCGCAAATACAGCCATGAAATCCCCCCTTCTGAGGTCGAACCAATGAAGAAGCGCCTGATTGACCAACTTGCTCGAAAAACTTAATCCGTCCGCCCACTCAGTTAGGCAGGCGAAGAACAAAATGCCCCGGGCAAGGTCCCATAAGCGCTAACTTAGTCGGTCGTTTCATAAGTTCGGTCACGTATTTTTCAGGCTCAAGCTGCAGCCGACCCCATTCTGCTTAGGAGCTGTGCCAGGTCCTTTCGGGTGAATTTCCACTCGAACGGTTTGGCGATGGA
>JBOGJX010000543.1:0-7189 GCA_050745285.1 Terriglobia bacterium | reverse complement strand
CCCCCCCCGCCCCTACGATGCAGCAGGCGGCACAGCTAGACTTGCCGCCCCATCATTGACGCGGCTTTCACGCAAAGGCTAGAATAAAGGATTCAGGGCTTGTACGGGAAAAAAACCAGCGTCTCCTACCCGGCTTCGCAGCCCCACCCCAGATCTATTGAGGAAAAATAATAATAATGAATGCCAACGATCTTCGACCGGGTATGGTCATCAAGCACCATGGCGAACTCTTTTCGATTTTCAAAGCCGAGCACAGGACGCCCGGCAACCTGCGCGCCTTCGTGCAGGCCCGCATGCGCAATCTTCGCACCGGCGCGATCCAGGATCACCGCTTTCGCTCTGAAGACGAAGTCGAGCGGGCCATTATCGACGAAACGGAAATGCAATATCTGTATTCGGATGGCGACTCATTCCACTTCATGAACACCGAGAACTATGAGCAGCTTCACCTCCACAAGGACGTGGTAGGAGATCGCGCCCAATATCTTGTGCCCGATGGCACGCTGAAGGTGGAATTTTACGAGGGCCGCCCGATCGACGTGGCGTTGCCCGCCACGGTTGACCTGAAAGTGGTGGAGACGGAACCCGGAATCCGGGGCGGCTCGGCCACCAACGTGGGAAAACCCGCCAAGCTTGAAACCGGCCTGATCGTTCAGGTCCCGCCCTTCATCTCCGAGGGTGAAATCATCCGCGTGGATACCTCGCAGGGAACCTACCTCGAACGGGTGAAATAGCCACCCCGCGCAGAGGCACTGCCTGCCGCCCTGAGACCCGTTGTGGCGGCGGCGTCCCGCCCGCCGGTTTCTATTCTTCAATAAATTCGGCGGCCAGAGGCTGCCGCCACAGAAATGATTACGGCGCACTCTTGTACGGCGCCAGTTGCTCGGTTTGAAGCGCCAAGCCCTGTGGGGTGATTTTATAGATAGCCTCGTGCCATGGCGGCAACTGTCCCTGCTGCACGGCCTGAATATAATCGCGTTCGATCAGATAGCGGAAAGTCACCTTTTCCGGCGCCACCTCAATCTTGCCGTCATATAAATCTTGCCGTTCCCATAGATTGGTCAGCTTTTGCCCGTCAAACGAGTACAAAATCGCGCTGAGCCTTGGCTGACTCTTCCCCAGCCGGTTGCCGTAAACGATAAAACGAAACGCGCCGGAGGGCGAGGGCGGAAGAAAAGCATAATGCATATCCGTTCGCGGGACGAAATGCGCGAGCGCCACCCGCTGTGTTTTCCCGCCCTTGCTCTCAAACAGCGCGAGCACGTTGACGCGCTCGAAATCTGACCACCCGAGCGTATATCCCGCGCCGATCAACTCGCCACCGTTCCATGGCCGCGCAAAGACCATCGGATGGCCGAAAAAGGGATAATGCAGTTTGGAGAAGCATTGGTCCATGTGCGTTCGGACCCTTACGTCAATCGGGTAGGGAGTGCTCGCGTCCTCAAACGCGTTCGTGCTCATCCACGCGGTCAGCGAATCGATCACCAAGTCCTGCACCTGGCTCGTGATGGCGCCCGAATCATCAAGGCTCACGCCGTAAAGCTGGCGTACCAGATAGTTGATGTGGCCCGGCAAATCCTGCGGTGGGCCGGGCTTTGCCTTCGCACGGAAACCGGCGGCAGGCGCAGCGCAGAATATCCCTGCGACCGCCAGGAGCGCAAACATAGCGCGAATTGCATCCTTGGCGCCGACTCTCCATTGCCACTTCTGCGTCATCATCAATTTGTGGTAGTAGCCACGGCACGCCTTGTGTGCCGTGGGCGTTGGCAGATTACGACGGGTTCGTAGGGGCGCTGCGTGTAATCCAAGACAACCGCCCACGGCAAAAACACCGTGCCGTAGCTACCGCTCCTTTCTGGATGTGGGTAATCGAGGACCGGGTGAGGGGGGCCGCGAAGCCTGGTTAATATTGGTGAATCGACGCTACGGAGCCATCGACAAAGATGACGAATAACACGCGGGGCGGATCGCCATACAGCCAGTCTTCTTCTTGCGAGCCATCCGGCAGATCCTTGCGCACCTTACGGTCAGGCGGTCCCTTTGCCGAAAGAACGATAGCCTTACCCATCCCCACGACGACCTGATGCTTCTTGATGGCGTCCTTGAATTCGGGTGGAACCACGGGCGAATAAAGCAACGTGGGTGCGCGACGAGAAAAGTCCAGCACCTCACTCAACAGCTTCTTGACTTGAGTCACACTCGGGTTAGGATCGTTTGGGGGAAGATCGAGCGTGATGTATGACCCATTTGAAGGGGTCGTTGTGGTGGACTGCTGCTGCATCATTTGGTCTGGAAACGGACCCATACCGATCTGAATGTGCTGGTACCAGTGCTCCCCCGTGCGCCCGCCGCCATTAATGGCGAAGACGATGTGACCCGGCTTGAACTTAATGTCCGTAATTTCCACGGGCAATCCGGGCCGCACGGATTCACCCCTTTGCCGCAACTCTTTCACCGCGCGCGCCTGATCCACCTCCCCATGCGGATCCACCCTGATGCCGTGCTTTCCCCAGGGCAGCGGCACCTTCGCAACCGCCACTTCATGGGCAAGGCCGCGCACCAGAAGGATTCTATCGTAACGCCCGATTTCCTGCTTGGCGTCGAGCGTCCTGGCGCATGTGAAAATCATGAGGCCAGCAATCAGCCCCAGCAAGCACCTGCCCGGCATCGAAAACCCACGTTGGTGAGCCATGCTCGGCTCCGGTTGCGGGCAGCCCTTTCCCCTCAGGCCGCCCGACACCCACATTGTACCCCTACGCGGCTGTCAAGCAAAGGGAATCGCGGCCGCAAGGAACGCCCTTGGCTCCTTCTTCCTTTCAAGCGGCTCGCAAATTTGATATAAGCTGGTAGCGCAGGGTTTTGCCCTTAAAGCTCTGCGGCTTCTCACTGAAGGCGTGAAAAAATGCACGGCCTCGCGCAAAGACGCAAAGGCGCCAACCGTGGCTACCACCTTCGCGAGACGTAGCGCCTTTGCGTGAGGCTTTTTGCTGTTTGAATAATCTGTTCACACTTTCTCTCGCAATCCAATCAAGGAGATAAATCAGTGAAGTCAGGCTTCCGCAAATGGCTTTTCCGCCGCGCGCCATGCGTGGCGATTGGGGCGCTCCTGGCATTGGCGGCGTGGGCCGCGCCGCCGCGCAGCGTCACAATCCAGGCCACACCGGACGCACGGCCGCTGCCCATTGACCGCGGCGCGGCCGCGGTATGGCAGTCGCTGCTCAAACTCCACACGCGGGCGAGCCTGATCATGATCACGGCCCACCCCGACGACGAAGACGGAGGGATGCTTGCCTATGAATCCCGCGGCCAAGGCGCGCGCGTCATCCTTCTCACCCTGAATCGCGGCGAGGGCGGGCAAAATGCGATGTCGCCGGATTACTTTGATGCGATGGCCTTGCTGCGCACCGAAGAGCTTCTGGCCGCCGATCGCTACTACGGCGTCGAGCAATTCTGGACTCGTGTCTGCGACTTTGGCTTTTCGAAAACCAAGCAGCAGACGCTCGATGAGTGGACCCTGGACCGTGTGCTCTATGACGCGGTGCGCGTGGTGCGCATGACGCGGCCGCTGGTCGTCACCTCTGTTTTCGTGGGAGGCCCCACGGACGGGCATGGCAACCACCAGGTGGCAGGCGAGGTAGCCCAGCTCGTTTACAAGATGGCGGGCGATCCAAACGTGTTCCCTCAGCAGATCCGGCAAGGTCTGCGCCCCTGGACGCCGCTCAAGGATTACGCGAGTGTTCCCTTCGCCACCCACACAGCCAAAGGAATTTACGATTACGCCAACCGGCGCTATTATCCCCTTAGATTTTTCAACTACATTGCGAATCGCTGGACACTGGGTCTGCTGAAGGCCAACGTTGAAATTTCAGAAGGGAATTACGCGCCGCTCATGGGTTTATCTTACGCGCAAGTGGCGAGCATCGGGATGGGTTTCCAGAAGTCGCAATTTGGCGGTGAATCCATCAAATTGGCCGGGCAATTCATGAAGGCATATCACCGCTTCGGCTCGCGCTTTGCGGCGCCAGACCAGGAGCCATCCTTCTTCGCCGGGATTGACACCTCGCTAATGGGAATTGCGGACCTTGCCCAGGGCCAGGACGCTCAATTCCTGAAGCAGGGCCTGGCCCAACTCAACTCACTTGTTGGTAAAGCGATGAGCCAGTTTTCCGCCCTGCATCCGGAGGCGATCGCGCCATTCCTTGCCGAAGGTCAGAAGGCCACGGGCGCATTGATCGAGCAGGTGGCAGCCAGCCGTCTTACCCCCGCCGCCAAGTACGATGTGACAAACGAGCTCGAGGTGAAGCAAACCCAATTCAACACGGCAATCGCCGAGGCGCTTGGTCTTGACATGCAGGCCACGGTCGCGCCGCCGAAGCCTCCGGCGGGGCGCTTGGCGCGATCCGGGAGAACGCCTCCCAGCTTTCAGGTAGCCATTCCTGGGCAGACATTCTGGGTGAGGGTGCACGTGGCGAACCAAGGCTCCGTGCCTGTCGATGTCAGCCGCATCTGGCTTGCCGCGTCGCAGGGCGGAGACTGGAGCGCCAGCCCCGAAGGCAGCGCGCGCGGCGCCCTTCGCGGAGATCTGGCCGCAGGCCACGCCGCGAACGTGCGTTTCAAGGTCACGGCGCCTGAGAATGCGCCTTACACCAAGCCGTATTTCAGCCGTCCTAACATCGAGCAGCCCTATTACAACATTTTGAACCAGAAATACTTAAACCTGCCGCTAGCGCCTTATCCTTTAGCGGCCTGGGTGGAATTCACTTACGATGGCGTACCGGTCAGGCTTGGCGAAGACATCCAGACGGTCGAGCGGATCACAGGTCCAGGAACCGTGTTCAATCCGCTGGTGGTTGGGCCCGCAATTTCCGTTACTATCTCTCCCCGTGCGGGTATCGTGCCGCTCGAAGCAAAGTCTTTTGAGGTGCGGACGCTGATTCATAGCAACGTGAAAGGACCGGCACAAGGCACGGTGCAACTCGATTTGCCGCCCGGCTGGAAGTCCGAACCGGCCACCGCGCAATTCTCTACCGCCCGCGATGGAGAGGATGAGCTGCTCTCGTTCCGCGTGACTCCGTCGCAGCTTGCCGCGAAGCGCTATACACTGATTGCGGTGGCGAAGTATCAAGGGCGCGAGTACAAAGAGGGGTACCGGATGGTGGGCTACGAAGGCCTTCGCCCGTCCTTCCTCTACCGGCCGGCTGTCTACCAAACCCAGGGCGTGAATGTGAAGGTGGCGCCGGGTTTGAGCGTGGGCTACGTGGTGGGCGCGGGCGATAGCCTTCCGCAATCGCTGGAGAACCTGGGCATCCTGGTTCATTTCCTCGCTCCCAGCGACCTTGCTGGCGGAGACCTCAATAAATTTGACGTGATCTTGATCGGTGAGCGCGCCTATTCGGTCCGCGACGACCTCCGCACCTATAACCGGCGGCTGCTCGATTACGTCAGAAACGGCGGCGTGGTGATTGTGCAATATCAATCGCCCGACTATAACCATGATTACGGGCCGTATCCTTACAATCTGCCGGATAATCCCGAGGTGGTGATGGACATCCATTCGAAGGTGACGCTGCTTGATCCCGCGAGCCCCGTCATGAGTTGGCCGAACGCGATCACGGCAAAAGACTTTGATGGATGGGTGGAAGAGCGCGGACACGGCTTTATGAGCTCGTGGGACGCGCGTTACAAAGCCTTGCTCTCAACCCAGGATCCCAGCCAGGCGCCGCAGAGGGGCGGCCTGCTGGTTGCGCGTTATGGCAAGGGAGCTTATGTCTATTGCGCCTATGCGTTCTATCGCGAGCTGCCCGAAGGCGTCCCCGGAGCGTACCGGCTGTTCGCCAACCTGCTGAGCCTCGCTAAGAACCCGCGGAAGTAAAGGCAAGTGACGAGAGACAGGTGGCAAGAGACGAGCAGTAGCCACGGCACGGGTTTTGTGCCGTGGGCTTGCCTGAAACGGTCTTTTGATCTGTCATTCTGAGCGGAGCGAAGAACCTGCTTTTGTGTTAAATCAACGACTGGCGGGATTCTTCGCCGCCTCCGGCTCCTCAGAATGACATGTTTGCGGACTTTTTCAGCAACCCGCTGATCGCTTGCTTGTCTCTTGTCTCTGCCTCTGTCGTTCCAAGGACCGCGAATGAAAATCGCCAGTGTCGCCAGCGCATTTCCCAAACACTATTACAGCCAGGACGTTCTCGTCGAGGCGCTGAAGCTGCGATGGGGAAAGCGGCTAAAGAATCCCCAACTTCTTGATCGCCTCCGCGCTCGCGCGCGGGTGGATGGCCGCTACCTTACGCTTCCGATGGATGCGTATGACGGCATTCGTGACTGGGGCGAGGCAAATTCCATCTGGATCGAACACGGCCTGGAGTTGGGCCAGCAAGCCCTCGCCGGCGCGCTCGCGCGGGCCGGACTCGCGCCGGGGGATATTAGCGCGCTCTTTGTAGTTTCAATTACGGGCATTGCCAACCCATCCCTGGATGCCCGGCTGATCAATCGCATGAGCCTTTCCCCGCATCTCAAGCGCGTTCCAGTCTTCGGCCTCGGTTGCGTGGCCGGAGCGGCGGGCATTGCGCGCGCCGCAGATTACGTGAAGGCCTATCCGGGCGAAGTCGCGGCGGTGCTCTCCGTCGAATTGTGCTCTTTGACCATTCAGTTGGGTGATGTGTCCGTGGCCAACGCCATCTCCGCCGTGCTCTTTGGTGACGGGGCCGCGGCCGTTCTCGTCGCTGGTTCCGGCCGCGGCGCGGAAGGCCCTGAAATCCTGGCCACACGATCCGTGTTCTATCCTGACTCCGAGTACGTCATGGGTTGGGATATCTCCGGCGAGGGCTTCAAAGTGGTGCTTTCTCCCGACGTGCCGGTAATCGTCGAGCGTCACTTGGCATGCGACGCCGATGCCTTTCTCCACGATCAAGGCTTAGACAGATCGCGGATTGGAACCTGGATCCTGCATACGGGCGGCCCCAAGGTGCTCGAGGCCACCGCAGCCGCGCTTGATCTTCCCGAGGGCGCGCTCGAGGCCTCGTGGGAATGCCTGCGGAAAGTGGGCAATTTGTCTTCCGCGTCGGTCCTTGTAGTTCTTGAGGAGGTCATCGAGCACCGGCGCCCTCCGCCGGGAACACTCAGCCTGCTTGCGGCCATGGGTCCGGGGTTCTGTTCGGAGTTGGTTCTCTTGCGGTGGTAGTGGTGGTAG
>JBOGJX010000542.1:0-12086 GCA_050745285.1 Terriglobia bacterium | reverse complement strand
TGGTGCTGCTCGATGAGGGTGTTAAAAAGCGGCTCCTGCGGCGTGCGCCGCACCGGGCAGAATTCCAGCGGCCGCAGCGCGCTCAGCGGAACCGCGAGCGGCGTCGTGTCGACTTCAACCGCCGCCGTCTTCCAGGGTCTGGCCCGGTACCGCGATGCGGCCAGCACGTATAAGGTGGATACCGAAGCCATTGCCAACAAGGTACGGCAGGAGTTCGCCGCCAAGGAGAAGGCAAAGAGGACGACGCAGCCCGCAGCCAAAGCCGCAAAGAAAGCGGCCTAGCTGTCCATCGTTTAGGGGGTGGCACTTGCCGCCCCCATTTTTCTTGCACAAAAATCGCGCAGGGAGAAACCCTGCCGGTTTCTCCCTGTCCCTCATGCCGCTTTTTCAGAGCCGATGCTAGCTACGCCCTCGCCATAGGCCGCATTTTGTACAGAGGCAGCTTGCCTTTGGTGCGTCAAGCGGGAATCCAGATCCAATTTCGACGTATTCGTTGATGCGCCGTTCTATTTCGCTTTGCGGTGCAAGCTTATCGCAGTTGCGAACCCGCGAGGAACTACTACAGCACGCCGACGATGTTATCGCGGGCATTCGTCAAGGCTGGCTGAGGTTGAGCGTAAGCCATGTTCTCCCCCTTGATGATGCAGCTCAAGCACACCGGCTGATTGAAAGTCGAGAGTCTCAGGGAAAGTTATTGTTGTCAGTTGCTCAGTTGAATCGGTGTTTCGGTCAACTGCATATACCGAGCTGATCTGTGATCAAAAGTCGCAAAGAAAGGTTCAACTCTTGTGCCCATACGCTGCGAGAAAGACCCGCACACTCTCTGCTACATGACGACGGAGTGCTGCGGGCTTCGGGATCGCTTCATCGCCCAGAAGCATCGCCCGATTCAGAGGCTCAGACATAACGAGCCAATTGAAATGAGAAGCCGCGGTCTTCGGATCGTCAATCTTCAGCAGACCGCGTGCGGCGAGTTGTTCGAGGATCGTAGCAAATATCACCATGGCGCGTTGAGGTCCACGCTCATAAAGAACACGGGCCAGTTCCGGAAAGCGGCTCACCTCTCCAATGACAAGACGACGCAATTGCAAGATTGGCGGCGTAAGGACCACGGTCAACTGTCGGAAGGCATACATTTGAAGATATTCCGAAAGCTCGTCGTTCTCCGCGAGTTCAGGAACATTGTTATGTACGGCGTCCCCCGCCGTCCCGGTCATGCTCGTGACGATGCCAACAAATAAGGCTTCTTTACTGGAGAACTGCTTGTACACCGTCTGCTTTGATACCCGTGCAATCGAAGCAATTTCATCCATGCTGGCCCCGAGATATCCGCTCTTCAAAAAGACACTCATCGCAGCTTCGAGGATCGCTCTACGCTTCTTTTCCGAGTTGCCCGTTTCCTCCGCTATCACGGCTTTTGAGGCCGGCTGGGAACGCGCCATTTTTCACCTCTCTGAAACTTCGTCACCTTGACATACAGTACTGTGCAGTCTAGTCTTTGGCTATAGACGGTACTGTACGGTCTAGTTCTTCCTTTTGCGAGGTTTAGGATGCACATCAAATTCGCGGAACTCCCTGTGTTCAATCAGGATCGGGCAAAGGCCTTTTATACCGACCATTTCGGCTGCCACGTCATTGCCGATCAGCCTATGGGGCCGGAGGGTTGGCGCTGGATCGAACTACAGTTTCCGGCTGCGGACACGACACTACACTTCCTTCCGCGCCCAGATGAGAACCCTTCCAAGGGGCCCGTAATGGTGCTAGTGGAAGACAGGGTGGAAGAGATCATTTTGCGCTTGCGGTCGGGAGGAGTGAAGACCGGCGATCCGAAGCCCGCGCCTTGGCAACCGGGAGTTACGATCGCTGAGTTCTGGGATAGCGAAGGAAATCGCATGGTTCTCAGCAGCCGATGAGGTCACTTTGGGAGAAACACTAGTGAAGAACCTGTTTGAGCCATCTTGCGCCAAAGATATTAAAGATCGGATTGAGCGATTGCGGGCGGACAGCGAGAGACAGTGGGGCGTGATGACGCCAGCACAAATGCTCGCCCACTGCTCCGCATGGATGGAAATGGCTGCAGGGCTGAACAATCCACCAAGGAGCTTTATTGGTCGGATCGTCGGGAAGATGGCGAAGAGGTCGATATTGGAGAAGCCCATCCGCCACAATATGCCAACGGACAAGACCTTGTTGATTCAGGGCGAGAAAGATTTTGTTGTGGAGCAAAGACATTTGCTCGATTGGGTTGAGCGCTTTTCAGCGGGGGGACCGCAAGGATGTACGACACATCCGCACAGCTTCTTCGGGTATATGACCCCGCTCGAATGGGCAACGATGGGTTACAAGCACCTCGATCATCACTTGAAACAGTTTGGTCGTTGAAATGAATCAGTGAGTTCGTGGACGGGGAGACGTGGCAGCACTACGGCGAGGAACGGGACAAGCATCTCCAGGACCTGTCGCAGCGACTGACGCGGGGAGCGTACCGGGCCAAGCCGGTACGGAGGGTGTACATCCCGAAGGCCGACGGGCGGCCGCGGCAGCGGCCGCTCGGAGTCACCGCGCTGGAAGATAAGATCGCTCAGCGGGCGACGGTCGAGGTGTTGAACGCCATCTACGAATCGGACTTTCTCGGCTTCTCGTACGGGTTCCGACCGGGGCGCAGCCCGCATCACGCGCTGGATGCGCTCTACACGGGACTGCTGACGAGGAAGGTGAACTGGGTGCTTGATTTGGACATTCGCGGCTATTTCGACGGCATTTCGCACGAATGGCTGGTGAAGTTCGTCGAGCACCGGATTGCGGACCGGCGCGTCGTGCGGCTCATCCAGAAATGGTTGAACGCGGGCGTGCTGGAGGACGGGAAACACTTGCGGGTGGAGGAGGGAACGCCTCAGGGCGGCAGTGCATCGCCGCTCCTGGCAAACATCTATCTCCACTATGCCTTCGATCTGTGGGTCCAGGCGTGGCGTCGGAAACGAGCCCGCGGCGAGATGATCGTCGTGCGGTTTGCAGATGACATCGTGCTGGGGTTCCAGGTCAAAGCGGATGCCGAGTGGTTCAGGGCGGAGCTGACGGAACGATTCGGAAAGTTTGCCCTCGAACTGCATCCCCAGAAGACGCGCCTTCTGGAATTCGGGCCGTACGCGGCTGCGGAACGGAAGCGGCGCGGCGAAGGGAAACCGGAGACGTTCAATTTCCTCGGCTTCACGCATATCTGCGGGAGGAAGAGGAGCAACGGAATGTTTACGGTGTGGCGGCAGACGATCCGCAAGAGGTTGCAGGCGAAGCGGAGCGAGGTGAAAACCGAACTGCGGCGGCGCATGCACCAACCCGTCCCGGACGTGGGGCGATGGCTGCGCTCGGTGGTGGGTGGGCATTTCCGTTACTACGGGGTGCCCATGAACGCACCCGCGCTGCACATCTTCCGGTTCCAGGTCGGCTGGCTCTGGCAACGCGCGCTTTCGCGGCGCAGCCAGAACGGGCGTGTTCCTTGGGACCGCATGCGGCGGTTGATCGACCGCTGGCTCCCTCCGGTTCGCATCCATCATGATTATCCCTTGCGCCGCATGGGCGTTATCACCTAAGGCAAGAGCCGGATGCGGGAAACCCGCCCGTCCGGATCCGTGGAGGGGGTCATGGGTAACCATGATCCCTACTCCGACTTCGGTTTGGTCGAGGGGAATCACCGCCCTTCATGGGGCGGTGGTGGCTTCTCTGGTGTATCCGGCGCGGAGAATCTGGTCTGCGGCGTGAAAGATGCGTTGGACGGAGCGCTCGCTAAACGCTTGGCCTTGGCCCCATGACTGGATGTAACCCCGGCTGTATTCCGCGCCGGGCAATCCGAGCGATTCGCAGCAAAGCAGGGCTACGGCCTCGGCTTCCATCTCGCGGATGTTGCGGGGAGTGATTTCCGTATCTGAAAGGTCGCCTTCGGCACAATGGCCAAGTAATTGGTGGCCAAGCTCATGGAAAAAGGTCTTGCTTGGGTTCGCCGCGATCGGGCTGACGGCAATTTTCCCGCCCCGCTTGGCATATCCCTGGGCGTTGCCGTCCAGACCCTCGAACTCAACCCGCTCGATGTTCAACCGCTCCAGCGCCGTTTGTTCGTTCCAACCGGGAAGGGAAGTGGGCTTATACTCTGCGCCCTCGGTCTGAGCCAAGGTGAACCAATGGGCCTTGAACAAAAAAGTTGTGAACGCGAAGCCTTCTTCCTGCTCGGCCCCATCGTCTTTTTTCTTCACCGTTTTTGTCCGCTTGCGTGTCACCGGCATACATAGCGTGATTGCCTTCTCGCCTTTCCTCACGTGGCGGCCCAGTTCTTTCCACTTCAGGAACGTGGCTAACGGTCCCGGCTGCACCCCCCTGGCTAGACGCTCGAACAAGGCTAAAAGCTGATTTCCAAGTGAGTAATTCCAAAAGCGACTGTAAGCCTCATGGATATAACCCGGCTTTGTTACGGCCTCTTGCAATAAAACCGCCCATGAGATTTCCGTCTTTCTCTCAGCGCCATCGCGCGCGCTGCCTGTGTGCCCCTGCGGGATTGAGGGAGCCGCAACGGTTGGCCCTTCCACTGTTTGCTGGATTTTGGTTTCCTCGGTCACGATATTTTCTCCTTTTCTGCCCCTCTTCTCGCGGGGCGCCCAAGGGCAGGTGGCGCCTGTTCCCGTGGCGGTTTTGGCGGGGGGACCAAGAAAATCAGGTTTTGCTTACATGATTTTCTTGGAGGGACCGCCACCCGGAGGGGCGGCGAAGCCGCAAGCCGAGCGTGCGTCCGCAGGGCGCAGGGACTTTCGCCATCCTGCCGTGCCCGCGAGAGGACGGGGCGTCAGAAAAGGGAAGTGACCGGAGAAATCAAGGCAGACAGCGGGGAAGGGAAGAGGCGGTTCCCGAAGAAGCAGGGGCTAAAAGAGTTTGGCCTTTTTTGGAGCAGTCAGCGTCGCCTGGTGCATGTCAGCTATGTCTTTCGGATGATTACGTATAGTCTATATAGATTAACCGTGGTCGGTCCCAAGTGGGGCAGGGAAGCCCCAGGGCTTATTATTGGCCTGTTGATTGGCCTTGCCCGGCAACCGCGAAACACGGACAATAACCTTCCGGCTTATCGTGGCGTTGAGCCTGCAATTCCTCAAGGCCGGAAAATAGGTTATGGGGGAATCATGCCCGGCGGAACGAGCGTAAAGAACAACAAGAAACCCATCGAACAGTACGACCACAAGGGAAAGAAGCGTGCGAATAACCCGCCCGTGGGATTGGTGACGCCGGAGACGGACCCGCCCGAGCCGCCGAAGAAAGCTTACGCTTACGATCCGCACCTTGACCCGCAACTGGTGTGGACGGGCAAGGCCGAGCGGATGTCGTTCGAGGTTCCTACCGTTTCGCTCCACGTGCACGAGCGGATTGATCCGCGCACCATCATCGAAGCGGTGCGCAAGCGGAACGGCAATGGATTACCAGCACAAGGCTCGCTCTTCGAGACGCGAGAAGAAAACCCGCCGCTGCGCGAGGCCATTGATTTCTACCGGCATCCGCACAATTGGTCGAAACGGCTGAGTGCGGGCGATTCGCTGCTGGTGATGAACTCCCTTCTTGAAAAAGAGGGTCTGGCCGGGCAGGTGCAGATGATCTATATCGACCCACCCTACGGCATCAAGTATGGCTCGAATTTCCAGCCGTTCGTCAATAAGCGCGATGTGAAGGACGGCAAGGATGAAGACCTGACGCAAGAGCCGGAGATGATCCGAGCGTTTCGCGACACGTGGGAATTGGGGATTCATTCTTATTTGAGCTATCTGCGCGACCGGCTGTGGCTGGCCAAGGAATTGCTGCACGAGAGTGGCTCGTGCTTCGTGCAGATAAGCGATGAAAATGTTCACTTTGTGCGCTGCCTAATGGATCAGACATTTGGGAACAGCAATTTCGTCGGACTGATTTTCGTTGCCAAGACAAGTGGGTTCGGTCAAACGCTCTCGATTGCGTCGGTCGGCGACTACCTGGTTTGGTATGCGAAAAGTAGGGAAGCCTGTAAATACCGGCAGCTCTACTCTGAAAAAGGCGGGACCTCTCCCCAGGCGAAGGATTATCGATACGCGCTGCTTGCTAGCGGCGAGATTCGCAACCTCTCTGCGGATGAGATCGCCGGGAAAGTAAGGTTGCCCGGAGGGGAGCGTCGCTTCAGCTTGACTGCAACCACCGCTCAAGGCGCAACAGAAGCTGGCGGGTTCTCGGTGGATTTTGAGGGGAAGAGGTTCCTAATCAGCGGAGACCAGCACTGGAAGACTTCCGAGGTTGGGATCAAGCGCCTCATTGCGGGTGGGCGCATTTTTGCCAGGGAGAACTCTCTGCGCTACATCAGGTTCCTCGAAGACTTTCCCGCAGCTCCGATCACTAATAATTGGATTGATTTGCGTTGGGGCTTTGATGCTGGCGAGAAGCGGTATGTCGTAGAAACGAACCCGGGCATTGTCGCCCGGAGTCTCCTAATGACCACCGACCCGGGCGATCTCGTGTTCGACCCTACCTGCGGGTCCGGCACTACGGCTTACGTCGCCGAGCAATGGGGACGGCGCTGGATTACTTGCGACACGTCGCGCGTGGCGATCACGCTTGCCAAGCAGCGGTTGATGACAGCGCTTTACGACTATTACGAACTGGCACATCCCGAAGAGGGAGTGGGCAGCGGGTTCAAATACAAAACCGTTCCGCATGTCACGCTGAAATCCATCGCTAACAACGAGCCACCCGGACAGGAAACGTTGTATGACCAGCCTTTTGTTGACAAAAGCAGGGCGCGCGTGTCCGGCCCGTTCACGGTAGAGGCTGTGCCCGCGCCCACCGTGCGATCCATTTCCGAAATTTCCGCTGTAGAGGCGGGGCTTGCCCCGCCCGCCGGGACGCCGCAAGCAGCATCCCTACAGGCGGTAGCTCGGTCGGGCGAAACCTTGCGGCAGAGCGAATGGCGCGACGTGCTCCTGAAGGGCGGGGTACGCGGCAAGGGTGGCCAGACGATTGATTTTTCCCGCGTCGAGCCGCTGGGCGGGACACGATGGCTACATGCCGATGCAGAAACAAAGGGTGTGAAGCCGGAACGGGTGGTGATCTCGTTTGGGCCTGAATACGCGCCGCTCGAACAGCGGCAGGTGGAACTGGCATGGGAAGAGGCGCGGCAACTCTCACCGAAACCCTCGATTTTGCTCTTCGTCTACACGGACATCGACCCGGAGGCCGGCAAAGACATTGCCGAGCTGACTCCCACCAAAGCGGGCATGACATTTCTTGCCGCGAAGATTGACGCGGACGTTTGGACGAAAGACCTGAAGAAGAAGGCCCGCACTTCATCTTCGGTATGGCTGGTGGGGCAGCCGGACGTGGAATTGCGACAGGCGCCGTCACCGGCGAAGGGCCGGGGTAAAAAAACCGGCGGCGAGACGCCGCCGCTACAGTACATCGTGGAAGTCCGCGGCTTTGATTACTACAATACGAAAACTGGCACGATTGAATCAGGCGATACTTCGAAGATTGCGCTCTGGCTGCTTGATACCGATTATGACGGCCGGAGCCTTTATCCGCGGCAGGTATTTTTCCCAATGGCCGACGAAGATGAAGCCTGGGCGCGGCTGGCGAAGAACCTCAAAGCGGAAATCGACCCGGAATTGATTCAAGCTTATCGCGGAACGGTTTCCTTGCCCTTTGAACCGGGCAAACATCAGCGTGCTGCGGTTAAAATCGTGGACGACCGGGGAATAGAGAGTCTCAGGGTAGTTGAGGTGAAATGATGAATGAGGAAACTGCCAGTCGGACTCTAGGAGGCCGCGATCCGCAACGCGCGAAGAGCGTCAACGAAGAAGCTCTCCGCATCGCGACAGAGCGGCTGGTGGCTCAATTCCGGCCGGAACGAGTGATCCTGTTCGGATCGCAGGCTCGGGGAACCGCAGACGCGCACAGTGACGTCGATTTGCTGGTGGTGTGTTCCTTAGATACCCGCCCAGGAAGCCGCCGCACCCTGATGGTGGCAATGGACCGGGCTCTTAGCGGGCTGGGGTTTGCCCGGGACGTGATCGTCGTAACGCCGGAAGAGTTCGAGCGCGACCGTCACATCCCTGGCACTGTAGCTCGTCCGGCATGGCGGGAGGGAATCGTGCTTTATGAAGCTCCCTAACCCAGCCGTTGTTGATAAAGTGAAGCAATGGCTGGCCTACGCTGACGAGGACCTGCGCTTTGCGCGGCACGGATTTTCCTTATCGGACTCACCGCCCCATCACTTGATCGCCTACCACGCCCAACAATCCGCCGAGAAATGTCTAAAAGCCTATCTGATCTTTCATGTCATCGACTTTCCATACACGCACGATATCGCTCACCTATTAGAATTGTGCTCCGGCCACGGCTCTTGGGCCGGCGAGTTGCGCGACGCCGAAGCGTTGACCCCTTACGCGATTACCGCGCGATACCCTGGGGAAGACGAAGAGGTGAGTGAGGCGGAAGCGCGTCGAGCGGTTGAGGTCGCTGGCCGTGTGCGGCAGACTGTGCGGCGATCTCTTCGTTTAGAAGGATTGGAGCTTCCCGAGGACAGCGAATAGTGGCAGCAACGATTCCCCAACTCATCATCAACTCGCCTTACGAAGAGCCAGGCGAACATTGGCGTTACGACCGTGAGACACGGAGCTTCAGCCGCGACCCAGGGCGGCGGCCGGCCGGTTATATCCGGGCCACGCCGGGCGCGAAGACGTTTGACGATCCCGGCGTCTTTTTTGAATTGCCGCTCGTCAACCGCATCCGCGAACGGGTGAAGGCGTGGCGCGAACAGACCGCAAAACCTTACGCTGGCACGACGGGCATCACCAAGCGGCTCTTGGAGCATTGGCGCGATCCGCAACAGCGCGGAGAGGACCGAAGACTCTTCTTTTGCCAGTTGGAAGCTATCGAAACGCTGATCTGGTTGATTGAGGCGCCGGCGGCGGAGCGCCAGGGCATCGAAATCCCGCCTGATGGCGGCGAATTCACGCGCCTGTGCGCCAAGATGGCCACCGGCTCCGGCAAGACCATCGTCATGGCGATGGTGATCGCGTGGCAGGTGCTGAACAAAGCCACCTACCCGCAGGACAAGCGGTTTTCGAAATATATCTTTGTCGTCGCGCCGGGGCTCACGGTGAAGAGCCGGCTGCAGGTGCTCCAGCCGGCGGGACCGGACAATTTTTATGACGAGTTCGATCTGGTACCGGCCGGCCTGCGCGAAAAGCTCCGCCAGGGCAAGGTGCTTATTCGCAATTGGCACATGCTCATGCCCCTCGACCCGGACGCCGGGCCGAGGGTGGAAAAGAAAGGGGCGGAAAGCGACGAGGCATTTACGCGGCGCGCGTTGGAAGACTTGGCAGGTGCGCAGAATCTGGTCGTCATTAACGACGAGGCGCACCACGCCTGGCGCGTACCGCCGAAATCAAGGATTCCCGGACTTAGCAAGGACGAGCTCGAAGAGGCCACGCAGTGGATTGGCGGCCTTGACCGCATCCACAAGACGCGCGGCATTCTGAACTGTTTCGATTTCACGGCTACACCGTTTGCTCCCACCGGGCGGGTGAGCGGCGAGGAGACGCTGTTTGACTGGGTGGTGAGCGATTTCGGGTTGAACGATGCCATTGAATCGGGCCTCGTGAAGACGCCGCGCGTGGTGGTGCGGGATGACGGGCGTTTCAACAAGGAGTACAAATCCCGGCTCTACCACATCTATATGGACCCGGATGTGAAGGACGATTTGAATCGCCGCGCGCAAGAGCACGAGCCATTGCCTGATCTCGTCACCAACGCCTATTACCTGTTGGGCAAAGACTGGCTCGAAACGCTCAAGAAGTGGCAGGAGTCCGGTGTTCCTGTGCCGCCCGTCATGATTACCGTGGCCAACCGCACGGAGACTGCTGCGCGTGTGGATTACGCGTTTACGCACGGAAGAATCCTGATTGATGAGTTGAAAGACCCGGAAAACATTCTGCACATTGACTCGAAAGTGCTCGAGAAAGCTGAAGCGCTCGACGAAGCGCCGGATTTGGAAACGAACGGCAACGGGGAGGGCGAAGATGCCGAAGACTCCGGCGGAGCTCCCGTCCGGAAGCTCTCCAGAAAAGACCGGGCTGAATTGCTCCGGCAGAAAGTTGATACGGTGGGTCAAGCGGGGAAGCCGGGCGAGAAAATCCAGAAGGTAATTTCTGTGGGAATGCTTTCGGAAGGCTGGGACGCGAAAACCGTGACGCACATCATGGGCCTGCGAGCGTTCACTTCGCAGCTTTTGTGTGAACAGGTGGTGGGGCGGGGATTGCGGCGAACGTCGTATGAGGTCAATCCCGACACACGCCTGTTCGAGCCCGAGTACGTAAACATTTTCGGTGTTCCATTCACCTTCTTACCGCATGAGGGTGGTGATGGACCGCCCCCGCCGCCGCCTTCGCCGAAAACCAAGGTTGAACCTGTTATTGAAAAGCAAGAATTCGAGGTTTCTTGGCCGAACATCGTCCGAATTGACCATGAGTACAAGCCGTCGCTGGCGTTGGACTACTCGAACGTAAAACCGCTTCTACTCGATGCGACGGAGACAGCCCTACGCGCGGAAATGGCGCGAATGATCGAGGGAAAGCCGGAACTCACCAGCCTTACCGAGATTGACCTGATGAAATTGGCCCGTGAATTCCGTTTGCAGAAGATCGTGTTTGAGACCGCGAGAGATGTTTATGACCAAATGAAGCCGACGTGGAAAGCGGGCCGGGAATTTCTGCTGGCGCAGGTGGTGGGCATTGTCGAGCGATTTCTTTCAAGCGATCGCATCCAGATTTCGCCGCCGCTGTTTGCCCAGGACGATCTGCGGCGGCGGATTGTGATTATCTTGAATATGACGAAGCTTGTGCAACACATTTGGGAGGCCATCCGATTCGAGAATACCGAGGCGCTGGTTCCGGTTTTCGACGATGAACACCCTATTCGCTCGACCGGCGACATGCGGCCTTGGTATACGGGGAAGCCGTGCGAATTGAGCAGGCATTCGCACATCAACTTCTGTGTTTACGACAGCACCTGGGAAGCGAGTGAATCGTTCGAGTTGGACCGGAACGGGAACGTAACCGCGTGGGTGAAAAGCGATCACGTCGGCTTTGAAATCCTTTATGTCTTCAACGGGGTGGTCCGTAAGTACAGACCCGATTTTCTGATCTGGCTGAACGATGGCACGATGTTGGTGCTGGAAGTGAAGGGCCAGGACTCGCAGGAAAATAAGACGAAGCGCGAATTTCTGGATGAATGGGTGAGGGCTGTCAACGGGTACGGAGGGTTCGGACAGTGGAAGTGGGCCGTGTCACGGTATCCGAAGGACGTGGCCGGTCTCCTCGAAAGCGATTACGCTCGGGCGCCCGCAGGGTAGCGTTGAGCATACAGGTCTTGATCGTGAAACCCTGAATCGACCCGTAAGCGCATGTCGTTAGATCGGAACATGGCCGCAGGTTTTCTGGCGACACCTTGCAATTGGAGTGATTCATGGGCCACACCCGCCTCGGTGCAGTGCCAAAAACTCGAAAATGGAATGAGATACTCGAGCAGATCGCTGGTTCAGCGGTAGAGGGTGGGAACATTGTCACTACCATCGACGACATCGACGAGATTGCTGCCCGGACGCTGGAAGCCGGCCAGAAGGCATTAGAAAAAGCCAGCAATGACCCCGGCGTCAGCTACACGTTCTATTTCCTGACACAAATTGCTCTTGCGTCGCGTACTGCTGACTGGCAGGATGCTCTCGGCAACTTAGGCATTCACCTAGGCGGTACTAGCACTGTATTCGAACTTACTGCTGAGATACAGGACGCTGTTGACAGGCGTCTCAGCAGCACGCCACGGGGCAGCAGTGACCTCAGCGAAATGGCGCAACAAGCGGCAGGTGAGGCAATCGCCAGTCTAGCCGGGCCTCACACAGCGACATTGTTTGGGACAAGCAGCGCAGACTAAGGTGGACCCCATTGTCAAGACCATTTTTTGGCTTGAATAAGTTTAGGTCTGACAGGGTTCGTCGTCGTTTCCTTTAAGCGGGGGCTGGGGGTGTGGGGGAAGGGGGC
>JBOGJX010000541.1:0-9538 GCA_050745285.1 Terriglobia bacterium | reverse complement strand
CCGCCCATCGCCGCAGCCGGAGACACCGAGAATGAATGGCGAGCACGTTGCGGCACGGTTAAAACCGTGCCCTTCCGCTATTGACCGAACTTTAACTCCCGCATGATCCAAGATCCCGCGCCTTTCCATCATCCACTCGCACTTCGCACCCGCAACCTGCGGAAGGTCTTTGGCTCGAAGGTCGCCGTGCGCGGCCTGACGCTTGAGGTGCCTCGCGGCGAGGTTTTTGGCTTTCTCGGACCAAACGGGGCGGGCAAGAGCACCTCGGTAAAGATGCTTCTCGGGCTGATTACTCCGACGGCCGGCGAAGCCACCGTCCTCGGGTTTCCTGTTGGTGACGTGCCCGCGCGGCGGAAAATCGGCTTCCTTCCCGAACACTTCCGTTTCTATGACTGGCTCACGGCCACCGAGCTTCTTGAACTGCACGGGCGGCTCTACGGAATGGCGCGGCCCGAGCTTCGCCATCGCGTGCCCGAGCTTCTGCACGAGGTCGGCCTCACGCCGCACCGGGACAAGCGGCTGCGCGATTTTTCCAAGGGCATGATGCAGCGCATCGGGCTTGCGCAGGCCTTGCTCAACGCGCCCGAGCTGATCTTTCTCGATGAGCCCACTTCCGGTCTCGATCCCGCCGGGCGCAAACTGGTGCGCGACATCATCAAGACACAGCGCGCCCGTGGCGCCACCGTGTTCTTGAATTCGCACCTCCTGAGCGAGGTGGAAGTCACCTGCGACCGCGTCGCTTTCATCAAGCACGGCGAGGTCCTTGAAACCCGACGCCTCGAGCAAATGGGAGAGGTCACGGTGGCGATGCGCGCCCGCAACGTGAGTGCTGCCGCCGCGGAAGGGCTGGCGGGGCGAGTTTCCTCACTGCGCCTCGCGGAAGACCGCCTCACCTTTTGTGTACCCTCGATGGACGAACTGCCCGGCATTGTGCGTTTCCTCGTAAGCCAGAGCGCGGACGTTTACGAAATAACGCCGCAGCGCCTTTCGCTTGAAGACCTCTTTCTTAAAATCGTTGGCGAAGATGGGGGCCTCTGATGGGCACGTGGATCATGGCCGGCGTCACGTTCCGCGAGGCCGCGCGCAAGAAGGTGCTGTGGATGGCTCTCATCGCCGGCGCGGCCTTCCTGGCTCTCTTCGGCACGGGCCTGCATTATCAGGCCAAGGATATTGCCGTTCACGTCCACAACCTGGTGGTCCGGCGCCAGATTCTGGACGCCACGCTCATGATGGGGCTCTACGCCGCGGACTTTCTGACCGTGGTGATGGCCATCCTGACGGCGGCGGATACACTCTCGGGCGAGATTAGTTCCGGTACCATCCATGCCGTGGCCACAAAGCCCATCACACGGCGGCAAATCCTGCTGGGAAAATGGCTGGGGTTTGCCGCGATGCTTACCGTCTACATCATCCTGATGCTCGGAGGCGTGGCCGCCATCGCCTACATTATGAGCGGCGTCACAGCCCGGCTCTTGCTGCGCGGGCTCGCACTAATCTGGCTGGAAAGCATCCTGGTGCTCAACCTCACGCTTCTATGCGGCACGGCGTTCTCAACGCTGACCAACGGCGTGATCGTGCTGGGTCTGCATGGCATGGCCTTCCTCGGCGGCTGGATTGAACAGATTGGCGCCGTCACCCATAGCCCTCACGCCATCGATACGGGGATCATCGCCAGCCTCATTATGCCCAGCGAATCGCTGTGGCGCCGCGCCGCCTTCGAAATGCAGTCGCCCCTGGTCGGCGCGATGAATATCGGCCCTTTCAGCAACGCCTCGGTTCCGAGCCTGACGATGGTTGGTTACGCGTGCGCGTATCTGGCCATCGCCCTCCTGCTGGCCCTCCGCCAGTTCCGGGTAAAAGACCTCTAACAGATTGCCGAAAAGTTGATTGAGTTTTCATTAACTGGGCGAAGATTTCATGGGCCTTTGGCACGCTACTTTGCATGAAAATGGTTGACGTGATTCCCCTGCTGGACCCCAGCCTGCCGCGCAATTACCGCATGCAAAAGCCGCAGAGTTTTAAAGGCAAAACCCAGCGCTACCCGCTACACCAGCCAGCGCGCAGGGGAAGGGTGGTTCGTCCGGCGGAATCCCGGCCTGCTACCGCATTATGAAATCCTCTGGTGCGGGCGGATAATCAAATGAAGTGAGGCGCTTACTTCAGTGAACCTGACCCTTATCGAGAAGGCGGAATCGCTGCCCACGCAGCCGGGCGTCTATATTTTCAAGGACGAGCGAGCGCGGCCCATTTACGTGGGCAAGGCCAAAGTGCTGCGGCAGCGCGTGCGGCAGTATTTCCAGGAAGCGCGCCCCTCCGACGCGAAGAGGGAGCAGATGCTCGACGCGGCGCACGATCTCGAATGGATTCTGGTCGACAACGAGAAGGAGGCGATGGCGCTTGAGAACAACCTGATCAAGCAATTCAAGCCGCGCTATAACATCCTTCTGCGCGATGACAAGACGTACCCGTATATCAAGCTGACCATGGGGGAGCGCTGTCCTCGCGTTTATGTGACGCGGCGCATCAAGCGCGACGGGGCGCTTTATTTCGGGCCTTATTTCCCTGCTGGACTCGCCTATCGCGTCGTGGACCTCATCCATCGTTGTTTCAAGGTTCCCTCTTGTTATGTTGACCTCACCCGCACTCATCCCCGTCCCTGCCTGCAGTATTACATTAAGCGGTGCCTGGGACCGTGCGTCGAGGGGCTGACCACGCCGGAAGTTTATACCAGTCATGTCCGCCAGGTGCGGATGCTGCTCGAAGGGCGGGTGAGCGAGCTTTCGCGCGATCTCCACGCGCGTATGATCAAGGCCTCCGAAGGTCAGCTTTACGAGGAGGCGGCGCGCGTGCGCGATCAGGTGCAGGTGGTGGAGCAGGTGCGCGAGCGGCAAAAGATGGCTGCCTCGCGCGGAGACGACGTGGACATTTTCGGCTTCCACCAGGATGGGCCGCAAGTGGCCGTGAACCTCTTTCACCTGCGCGGCGGCCGCGTGGTGGACCGGCGCGAGTTTTTCTGGGAAGACGTTGAAGTTTTCTCGCCGCCGGAATTCTTCTCCGCGCTGCTCAAGCAGATTTACCTTGCCCAGCAATTCCTTCCGGATGAGATCCATATTCCGCTCGATTTCGAGGACCAGGCGACGCTGGAGGATCTTCTCTCTGAAACGCGCGGCGCGCGGGTGCGCATCCTCACGCCGCAGGCGGGGCCCAAGCGCTCCATGCTCGAGCTCGTGGCGCGCAACGCGCATAATTCCTTCGACCGCCGCTTCCGCGTTCTAAAACCGCAGGCCAGCGAGATGCTGCAAAGCCTGGCCGAGGCGCTCGATCTGGCGGAGCCGCCGCAGCGCATCGAGTGCTTTGACATCTCGCACATCCAGGGCACGGACATCGTGGCCTCGATGGTGGTCTGGGAAAAGGGCGAGATGAAGAAGTCCGATTACCGCAAGTTCATCATTAAGACAGTCCCGCAGAATGACGATTTTGCCAGCATGCGCGAGGTCGTGGGGAGGCGTTATAAGCGGCTGTTTGGGGAGAAGAAGCGCTTCCCGGATCTGATTCTAATTGACGGCGGCATCGGGCAATTGCACGCCGCCGCCGGGGCGCTCGAAGCGCTCGAAGTCATCAACCAGCCCGTGGCGAGCATCGCCAAGAAGGAGGAAATCCTCTACGTGCTAGGCAAGGAAGATGACCCCGTCATCCTCGATCATCATTCCCCCGCCTTGCGCCTGATCCAGCAAATCCGCGACGAAGCGCATCGCTTTGCCGTCGCGTTTCACCGCAAACGGCGGTCCAAGCGGGAAATCACCAGCGACCTGCTCAAGATTCCCGGCATTGGGGAAAAGTCAGCGCGCAAGCTGCTTACCCAGTTCGGCAGCATCGAGGCGGTGAAGAAATTGTCGGTGGAGGAGCTTGGCCAGGTGGTGAAGCCCGCGCAGGCACGGCTTATCCGCGACCACATGGCGCAGGAAGAGGCAGAGGCCGAGGCAGCCAACAAAAGATAATGCTCGTGATCGTATGGGTAGCCACGGCACGAAGTTTGTGCCGTGGGCCTTTCGATTTTGGACGTGGGATTATCGGCAATTCCTGCAGAATCCAGAATGGTGAGAGGAGCGGGTCATGTCGCGTTGCGACACCCACAAAGCATGAAAATGGATCTGTAAGGGCATGGCTTTAGCCATGCCGTGAGCGTGGCCTCCTCGCCCCCGTCCCCTCTCCCTTTGGGAGAGGGGGGACCGCGAAGCGGTGGGTGAGGGCGTTTCCGGCACGGCCGTTTTTCTTGGAAACGCTGGCCGTGCCCTTCCGCTCTCCTAACCGAAATTCTCGGAGCAGATTCCTCGCTTCCCTCAGAATGACAGCTAAATGGGGTTTCCTGCGCCCCGTTGAAACTCTCGCGCTACTTGGACTTCGCGGGGGGATGCTTCTCAAGGTAACGCTTGCGGGCTTCGCGGATAAACTGGCGCGTTTCTTTCAAGCCCAGCCAGCCTTTGATTTCCGTCTTCTTGCCTTCGAGTTCCTTATAGATGTCAAAAAAGTGCTCAATTTCCAGTTTGACGTGCGGTGGAACTTCATCGACGGTTTCGATTTCATCATAGCGCGGGTTACGCTCCGGCACGGCCAGTATCTTCTCATCGGGACCCTTCTCGTCCGCCATCCGGAGCAGACCCACGGGCCGCGCTTCAAGCATGCACCCGCTGAACGTGGGCTCATCGGTCAAAACAATAACGTCCATGGGGTCGCCGTCGGCTGACAGCGTACCAGGGATGAAGCCGTAATCGCCGGGGTAGTGCATCGGGGAATAGAGCGTGCGGTCCAGGCGAAAGACGCCCAGCTTCGTGTCATATTCGTATTTGTTGTTCGAATTTTTGGGGATTTCGACAATCATCCGGACAATCTCCGGACATTGCGGCCCCGGATCGAGCTGATGCAACATACGATATGCCTCCTGCGTGTTCGCTCTCGGTCAAAACTGGAATTAAGGATGATATGCTACCTGCCCTGCGAAAGCCAAGAGCGGGTAATTATGATGGAGGAAATGAAAGGATGGCAGCGTCTGATCTGAAAGATTGGGACACACGTTGCGTTGGGATTCCTTCCGGCGCTTTTCCTATGGGCTGCGAGCAAGGCCGGGACGACGAGAAGCCAGTGCACACGGTTCGCATTGACTCGTTTGAGCTGGCAACACTCCAAGTACGGAATCGGGACTTTGCGGTTTTCATGGAGGCGGCGGCCCACCCATCCCCGCCCGAGTGGGACAATCCCTATTTCAATCATCCCGATCAGCCCGTGGTCGGCGTGAGCTGGGTCGAGGCGGTAAAATATTGCAGATGGCTGAGCAGTGAGACGGGGCGCCGCTACCGTTTGCCTACGGAAGCCGAATGGGAATGGTCGGCCAAGGGTGGCCGCACAGCGTCGCTTTATCCCTGGGGAAATGAGAGCCCTGGAGTCTGGCCGCCTTATCTCCGCCGCTGGAGTGGAGAGGTCAAGGGCCCGCTGCCGGTTGGCTTGGAGAAGCCCAATCCGTATGGACTCTATGATGTATCGGAGAACGTTCACGAGTGGTGCGCCGATTGGTATCAGAAGGACTTTTACGCGGTTTCGCCGCAGGTTAATCCCCAAGGTCCGCTGCACGGCGAGCGGCGCGCATCCCGGGGAGGCTCATGGAGGCACCAGATTAAGGTAAGCCGTTGCGCCGCCCGATCCAGCATCCCTCCGTTCTTTCAATACGCCGATTACGGCTTCCGCATAGCGCGCGATCCATTGCAGGCATCCCCCGAATCATCCCGCTGAGTCGCGCCCCGGTGATCGCGTGTCAGCGCCGGTTTGCGTTCGCATGCCGCTCCCACAAAGCTCCATAAGGGATGCGGTCAGGCCGCCTGAGCCGTGCTGCCAGCTCCATTTTTCCTGAAGGCCATGGCTTGACCGGCTGCGGATTGCCCACGCAGCCCGCGAAGCATCCCATCGATGTAGAGTGGTAAGCGGTCTACCCTGATGTTTGAAAAAGCCATCAGTAAGAAGACAGCGGGGCCCAGGAAGGCGATATTCAAGAGCCAGCTCTCGAGGCTCAGGCTGAGACCCCCGCTGAACCACCGGACGGCCAGACTGAACATCACCATGGCGCCAACTCCGAAGAGCAGGGTTTGATTCACCGGGCACGAGCGATGCGTGAAGGCGAAGACCAGCACCGCCATGGCCAAGGCGTAGCTCAGCCAATCTGCGGCGGGCCAGAGGCGGTACATCCAGACCGGGAAGGCAAGCACCATCCCATAGGCGGAAACCATTTGCATGGAGACTCCGAGACACAGCCACAATGCAAATAACGAATTCTTACGATGAAGGCTTTGATGGAAATAGACGAGTGAAAGCAGGAAGAGCACGAGCGAAGAAGCAATCCAGAAGCCAAGCATTTTGTTCACCGGGAACCTCCTTCAAGAAAGGCTCCCGGATTCCAAAATGTGTCCTTACTGGCGCGGCGGTCTAGGCATGGGCGGACGAGGCCACATTTTGAATCAGCTCCCCTCTGACCCAGGATTTGTGGGGTCAAGAGGATCATAGCAGTCCCGGGGGGCGCCTTCCTTGTATCGATTGTATCGTTTGTCTTGTACATTTCACACATCCTATACATTACCAACATCTCACACATTGTATACATCTCATACGTATCATACATTGGACAAGAAAAAATTTACGGGTGCGGGCCTACCCTCAGGCGGCGTACAAATTCTTCAACGGGTTGTTCAATGCACTGTTGCTGCGACAGCATTTCGACAATACGCTCGAGAACGATCCCGACAACTTCCGACCGTTTCCGGAAGCTATTGTCGCACCAGACCTCGAGCGCCCTGAACGTTGTCAGGGAGACCCGCGTGCAGACCGGCATTTCCATCTTTTCTTTCTTTCTAGTCATGTTGAATGTCCCGTGTCTGTGGCTTTCCGGCGCAGAGGGGATGGCATCGCCAGCATGAGCGGTTGCTGTTTGGCCCGAATGCGCATAGGCGTGGCCTTCATCACCCGCCTTCGCCGCCAAACCAATGGCGGGCGACGAGTGGATAGACGCGGGAAGAGGATCCCAAGTCAGGCCTTCGATCGCCACTCTTCCCTGAAGTCCTTCCGCCTGGTTACTCATAAGTAAACAGTAGCACCCTGGTTTGAGACGAAGGAGACAGATGGGACAAATGAGACACTTTATTTCAGGCGGGAATGTTGCGCGCGCGGCATTTTGGGGTTGCAACTGCGCGAGCTAATTGGTCAACTGTTTTCTAATCAATGATATGGGTAGGACTCAGTCAACCACTCTGGTGAGATAAGGACCGCGCAACCGCAGCGGCCGGTCGCTGCTGCTTGCGATGGGCGAAGCAAATGCTGGTCCGGTTCCTCCATCGAGAGGTCGCTGCATTCCAGATGCCGGAGAGAGCCAATAGCGTCGCGGCCAAATCCTTCTCATGCCGCCCGCTTCACCTCAACCTATAGTTTTTTAAGTATATTCGTAACGGGCGTGAATCGGGTCGCGGCGGAATCGGGTTGTTCGTGGGGTGTGTCTATGGGGTGATCTACTTCAGCAAGCTGCGTGGGATACTCGAGCGCTGCGTCCAGCCATTTCTTGAGAAGTGCCTCCGGTGTCTGGCCAATATAGTTGAAGACAGGCCTTCCCTTACTATCAAGAATTACAATCTGTGGAATATCGCTGGCAAAGTATTTCTGCACCAGCTTGTTTTGCGCGGCCGACCATCCATACTCAAAATCAATGACCACGAAATGCACGCGATCCTTGTATTGGTTATAAAGATCTACAGTGGTGCGCGCCTGCCGCTTGGCGTTGTAGCAGAACTCCGCGTAGAAGACAATATAATTCACTTCGCCCGGCTTGATGCTCCCGAGCATGTCATCACCCGTGATGAGCGCGCCCTGATGCCCGTTCTTCTGGTAATTCAAATGAGGATTCAGAACCAGGTTGTCTGCCCCAATCATGAGCGCAGGCACGAGGAGTACAAACATGAAGACAGCGCTAAGCCGGTTTTTGATCATGTCTCCGAATATTTTCCTTTTGATTTGAATTGAGGACCAAGCGAGAGCTCGCGCCCGATATTCTGCAAGGGGCGGCCGCCGCCCCGAACGCGCCCCGATCACAAAGCCGCTGCAAAGCGTCTTCCGGCCTTGCGCATTTCTGCAAAAAAAGTGAGTCTATTGCTCACACCTCAGGATAAGGCCCCCCATAAAATTAGATGTTGATTGCCGCGATAAAGCTGCACGCATTTGGCGGAGGCATTCTTTCCAAATATTCGATATTCCAGTTTTGAGTTCTCTCAATGGCCTTCGCCGAGCCAGTTGCCGATGGCTTGTAGGGCGGGAACGTTGTCGCAGACAGCCTTGAAGGCTGCTGTAATGGGGACCGCGAGCACCAATCCCATGGCGCCCCATAGCCAGCCCCAGAGCATCATAGCGAGGGTCACGGATAGAGCGTTCAGCCGCACCCGGTTTCCCACCAGCTTGGGCGTCAGAACATTAATCGAAAAGAAGTGCACCACCGAGACAGTAATGGCAATCACGATGATGGGCGTGGCGTGGTCAAATTGCATCAGAGCCACGAGGAGCGGCGGCAGAACGGCCAAAGCGACGCCGAGATAGGGAACCAAGTCTAAAACCGCAGAAATTCCGGCCAGAATCAAGGCATATCGTAGATGGATGACCAGGTAAACCGGCGCAATGATGGCCATCGAGACCAGCGCCACCAGAAGGTTCCCGAGGACATACTCACGAATCATGCTGCCAATAGAATTGAGAATGGTTTCCACTTGCTCATGGTGCTCCTCCGGGAAGAGTCCCACGGTTGCCGATTGCAGGTGTTTCTTCGAGGTGAGCATGAAGAAAACGAGAAATGGGATAAACATCACGGTGACAGTAAAAGTGTAAATGGAGCCGATCCCGCGCAATAAAAACCGCGTCCAACCTTCTGATTGCTGCTGGAGCTGCACGGTGGGCACATTGTTCTCGGGCGAAGTCATGAACGGGGTGGTACTCTGGCGGAGGTGGCTGACAACGTTCTGATAGTGCTCAACGATCTGCTTGATCCGCTGCGCCAAGTTCGGAAGATCTTCGACGAAGGCCGCAGCGCGGCCGTAAACCAAATAGAAGAGAAGGTAAACGAGCCCCAACGCAATCACGACCATGATCGCAGCTCCCAACCAGCGCGGAAACCGGATGCGCGCGAGGAGACTCACGCCAGGCTCGAGCACGAAAGCGATTAGGATCGAGACGACGAGCGTGATGAGAACCGAGCTCGCATAATATATACAGACAAAGATAATCGCAGCGGCAATAATCCGCAGGCTCGCGCTTGAAGCTATGGCAGAAACGGGGCGATCCAGCTTAGTGTCAGGCATTTTGGTCCCGCATGATTTTAGCCTGCCCTGGCGCCAATTTCCAGGCGGCGCCTTCCCGCCAGCGTTGCTTGGCGAGGAAAGTTATCCCAGCATTCCGGCGCCGGAATGTCTCAAGATAGAATTGAATTTACTGGAGGATAGAGTGAAGCAGCCCACGGCCAGCC
>JBOGJX010000540.1:0-5058 GCA_050745285.1 Terriglobia bacterium | reverse complement strand
CCCCTACGAAGCAGCACGCGGCAAAGCCGCAGGTCGCGTCCAAATGTCTGGGATGCAATTTGGGCAAGCTCCCCGAAACGCCGCCGTTACAACCGATCGCTTTCAGGAAACCGCGTTGAGAATCTGGCGAACCTTTTGTCCAAGACCATCCGCGGTAAATGGCTTGCTGAGGAAGTGGGCCCCGGTTTCGAGCACGTCCATGGCGCCCACTTTGTTGCCGGCGTAACCGATCATGAAGAGCACTTTGGTTTCCGGGTGGACTTCGGCCACGCGGCGGGCCAGCTCCTGTCCGTTCATGCGGGGCATGGCGATGTCGGTGAGCATCAAATGAATTGTGTTTTTGTGATTCCGGCAGAGCTCCAACGCCTCATCGCCCCGCGACGCCTCGATCACTTGATAACCCATGCCATCCAGAATTTTGCCAAGCACGACGCGCACAGAATCTTCGTCTTCAACCACCAGGATGGTCTCCGATCCCTGGTGTTTATGCACGCGGGCTGCAAGCGGCTTTGTCGCGCTTAAATCCTCTTGAACCGCAGGCAGGTAAATGTTGAACGCCGTGCCCGCGCCGGGCTCGCTCGTCACCCAGATGTAGCCTCCGCTTTGTTTAACAATGCCGTAGACGGTTGAGAGGCCAAGGCCAGTGCCCTTACCCCGCTCCTTGGTGGTAAAGAACGGATCGAAAATGCGCGCCCGAATTTCCGGGTCCATTCCGCACCCGGTATCGGACACTTCGATCAGCACGTAGTTGCCGCCGTTCACCCGGATTCCTTCCGCCGTCACGCTCTCTTTGAGGACGGCATCGGACGTCTTGATGCTCAACTCTCCGCCTTGCGGCATGGCATCGCGCGCGTTGACAGCGAGGTTCATGATGACCTGTTCGACCTGCGAGGGGTCCGCCTTGACGCGGCCCAGCGCGGCCCCGAGGAGGGTTACGAGCGCGATATCCTCGCCGGCCAGGCGGCGCAGCATCTTGCTCATCTCCGTGATAACGGCGTTCAGGTCGATCACCTGCGGGGACATCACCTGCAGCCGGCTGAAGGCGAGTAATTGCCGCGTGAGCAGGGCAGCCCGCTCCCCCGCCTTCTTGATTTCCGCCGTATATCGCCTCGCTTGGCTGTTATGCGGTAATTTCTCCAGCGCCATATCGCTGTAGCCCAGGATCGCTGTAAGAAGGTTGTTAAAGTCGTGCGCCACTCCTCCAGCCAGCCGCCCCACCGCTTCCATCTTTTGGGCCTGGTAGAACTGTTGCTGCAGCAGTCTGCGATCGGTGATGTCGCGATAATTGATCACCACCGCCCGAACGCTGGCATCCTCCAAAAGGTTCGTGCCTAAGGCTTCAATCCAACGCCAGGAGCCGTTCTTGTGAAGGTAGCGGACGACGGTGGAGACGGAGGACCCTGCGGGTTGGGTGAGGAGCTTTTGAAACAGAGGCAGCGTCTGCCTGCGATCCTCCGGGTGGATCAGCTCAAAGATGTTTTTTCCGACTCTTTCCTCGAGCGAGTAGCCAAATATGGGGCTTACGGCGTGGCTGGAATAAAGAACCGTGCCCGTCTCATCCACCAAAGATATAGCGTCGGTGCTGTTTTCCACCAACGCACGGAAGCGATTCTCGCTGAGGCGCACAGCGTCTTCGGCTTGCTTCAATCCGGTGATTTCAATCAGAGTGCCTTCGATCAGCGGCTCTCCTCCGGGGCGGCATTCGAGGATGCTCGCGTTGGCTAGCGCCCAGAATGGCTCCCCGTTCGACCGGCGGAGTTGAAGTTCCAGACTGCTGACGGCGCCGCGTTCAAGTAGGGGGCGCATCAGCCGGTTATATTCTGCATCGCTTGCGGCAATCCCGCGCAGCGAACCGCCTTTAGCTTCATCCCGGCTGGCGTAGGCAAACATCCGGGCGCACGCCTCGTTCAAGTCCAGAAACTGCCCGTTGAGCGAGGACAGGTAGACTCCGGCCAGGTTGCGCTCGAAGAGCATCCGGTAACGCTCTTCGGCAGCGATCTTATCCTCGCGGAGGGTTTTGTTTTCAAGGTCGCGATCGGCCGCGCCGCGTCCGGCCGACGTCCTCGCTGGAGGCGCGGATGGGCGGGACGAAGATACTTCCGACGGGCTCCCAGGATGCGAAACATGAGCCATACGACAACGGTACGGTATATATTATATTAATGTCAATGTCGTAATATGAGATTGGATAACATCACCCCCTTCCGCCAAAAGGCTTAGCACAGCTTTTGAATTTCACCGGGCGCTTGACATCGGGGCTAGTTATTCATATTCTGTGTGTTGATTGTATAGTAGATGCCATGTAATATACTATTTCGTATGCCCGACGGTAAGGAGAATTCCCATGAGCCGCGTAATGAGATTTGCACTAGTTCTGATTTTGGCGGTTGGGACCTGCTGGGCCGGCCCCCCGGAGACAAGCCAGCCCCAGCCCATACCCGCGGCAACATTCTCCCAGTTTGAATGCACAGGTTTCATCTCCGGCGAGCGGCAGCCGGGAACCATTCGCCTTTACAATGGGGCGGATAACGACCTCTTCGAAGCTCTGCATTCTTTTACCCAGGGCGATCTGGTTTATCTGCGCAGCACGGGCAGCGGGACCCTTCGCGTGGGAGAAGCCCTTTCGGTGATCCGCCCGGAGACCGGGTTTCTGCTGAATTATCATTGGCTCCCAGGCATGATCCAGAATCAGATCCTGCCACCCACGCCTCGTTACAAAAAGCAGCGCATCAAGGTCAAGGCCCTCGGCTACCCATACGACAACACCGGACTGGTGCGGGTGGTGAAAGTCACGCCGCAGGGAGCGATTGCCAAGGTTGTATTCGCCTGCACCGCCATTAACCCGCAGGACATCGCCGTGCCGTACGTTCCGCAGGCGATTCCCGAGTATGTGCCCAAGGCGCGCCTTAATCGATTTGCCGAGCCTGACGGGAAGCTTCAGGGATCGATCGTGGCCGCCTCGGCAGCCAGCGCCTACCTTGCGAAGGGAAGCATCGCCTTCCTGAATATCGGCCAAAATCAAGGCGTTCAGCCGGGGCAGCGCTTCCGGATTCTCGCCGCCTTCCATGACAACGTAACGATAGGGCTGGACGTACTCACCCCTGCGCCCAAGACGCCGCGCGAAACCGTGGGCGAGTTGGTCATTCTGCACGCGCAGGGGAAAGCGGCGGAAGGAATTGTTATCAATAGCTTGCGGGAGATTGCGGTGGGCGACGGTGTCGAGCTCGAGTAATAACCTATCTTCGACGATGATGAGAGCAGCGCACACGTAGCGTCGGCCCGAAGGACCTGTGTGGCAGCTCCAGTCCTCTCCCTCAAAAAGCGTGAATAAATGATAAAAACCTCACGCCAAGGCGCGAAGACGCCAAGTCTCGCAAAGTAAGGGAAGGGATTTCTCTTTGCGCGCCTTGGCGCCTTGGCGTGATGCCGTGCACTTTTTCATACTTCTCAGGGAGAAGTGGGGTCGCAATGCGGCGGGTGAAAGCGTTTGCGGCGATTCTAAAGTTAAGCGCTTCCCGATCTATCTTCCCGCCCCTCAGCAAACACCTGCGCGGTAAAGGTCCGGATACGCGCTTCCCGCCGCCAAGCATCTTTTTCCAACCCCGCCTTAAGGCAGGACTGTTCCAGAAAGCGGATACGGTCCCAGCCCCACTCCACCGCCACTTGAGGCAGCAGCAGTCCCTGGCGCGCTCCTTGTGAGATTAATATTCCGTGCAAGCCGACTTCGATTTCTTCCGGGCTACTGTTGGTCAGGGGCGAGAGAGCTGAGATTTCAATTTGCAGTTGGGGTACTTCTTGGGGCTGCACGGGGTCAAATCGCGGATCGTTCAGGGCCGCGCTGAGGGCACACTCATATACGGTTTGATGAATCGGGGTCGATGCTTCGAAGCGGCCGATGCAGCCGCGCAGGGAGCCAGCCTTATGCAGTGTCACAAACGCGCCGCCGGGGCGCTCGAGTGATGCGGGTGTCTTACCGGGGGGTGGCAGGCTTTGCCGTTGGATGCGTTCTTCGAGGGCCCGGCGGGCAATCCGCAATAAGGCTTGCTGGTCAGCCCCGGTGAGCGGCAACATCCTTTTTGGCCTCCGGCTTAGCCTCGCCACCCTGGATCACCACCATGCGGGGTGGCGCAGCCGTCTCCTTATTTGGCATCTCGATCCTGCGCCAATAGCTCCAGAAATATTGCGCGGCGGAGTGCAGAGCAAACCATACCACAAGCCACAAAAGCACCTGTCCCAGGACATCGAAGCTGGGAAAGCGCGGCACAAGAGCGATCACCGTGATGGCGATCACCTCAAAGACCATCTTGGTCTTCCCTAGCTCGGAGGCCGCGATCACCACGCCCTCCGCGCTGGCGATGGACCGCAAGCCGGAGACCGCAAATTCCCGCCCGATGATAATCACCACGATCCAGGCGGGGATCAGGTGAAGTTCCACCAGGGAGATGAACGCGGCGGAAGTCAGCAGCTTATCCGCGATGGGGTCGAGCAGAATGCCCAGCCGCGAAACCTGGCTATTTCTGCGCGCCAGATAGCCGTCCAGCAGGTCTGTGAGGGCCGCAACGATGAAAACCGCGACCGCCCACAGGTCCATGTTCGGACCTTTGGTGAGCAACAACGCCACGAGGAGCGGGACAAAAAAAATGCGGAGTAGGGTCAGCGAATTGGGAAGACTCATCAACCTCTCGCGGGACGCGCGGCCTTGGGCTTCGAATGATAGGAATTTTGTGATCCAACAGTCGGGGCACTTGAGGAATCTTTGTGGTCCAGGTACCCAGCCGCAACTATAACCAACCCCTCCTGCTCTGTCAAACGTGCAGTCGGTAGCGCAGACCCGCGTTGTTCGTGTCTGCGGCTTTTTCATTGGCCCCAGCACAAGCCGCAGAGTTTTAAAAGCAAAACTCTGCGCTACACGACACTGCCTACTGCCTTACCCATCCAGGACCGCGGAGCGGCTGGCCAGCATTCACGCCCGTCAGGTGGCCGTGGTAGTATTCAAGCTGGCCGTTGACGAAGACATAGTCAACACCGGTTGAGGGGCTTGCTGGATGAAGATAAGTC
>JBOGJX010000539.1:0-4113 GCA_050745285.1 Terriglobia bacterium | reverse complement strand
GCGTAGAATGATCGTTCACCAGGACGGTGACCGTCGTGTAGGTGAGCTGGGCGGAAATGGTCTTCACCCGTCGGGCGGCGTCATCCATATGGGCAAGGATCTGTTCGGGTCCCGCTTTTTGCCCATGGGCGCCGGAAGTGGGCGCTCCCGCGAGGAGCGCCGGGATGAAAAATAGCAGCATAGCAGCCAGAGCCGCGCGGACCTGAATCCCATTGAATCTCAAAATAACGTTCCTCCATCTGGCCGCGATTAGTGTATCGCCTTTCGCATGGGGTGACAACGAGCTTCGCCGCGGCGACCTTCAGCCATGCCTTAAGCGCCCCCTTACGCCTGTCGCCTCTCCCTTTGGGAGAGGGGGGACCACGGAGTGGTGGGTGAGGGCGTTTCCGGCACGGCAAAAAGCGATCTTCAGCGGCCCCGAGACACGCCACCTAAATTGTTTACGCAAAGAGGCAACAGAACGTTACAAAATACGCCTGGAAACCTGTGGATTCAACACGAGGAGAATCCCGGCAAAGGCGGGCGGTGGCGCATCATCGGGTCAGAATAACGGTGTAACCGAGAACCACGTTATCCTCGCCATACATGGCCACCACCGACTTGATCTCAACCGGCTTGTGGGTGCGCCGCTCGAGAATTTCACGGACCGCGTCCTCGGGAGCGAGAGGAGCCAGGGAATCAACCAAGCGTGCGTCAACGATATAGTGCCAGCCATCCTTGGCGTGTCCTACATCGATGATTCCCTGTGTGCGGCGAAGGTGCGTGAGGCCGAGCGTCGGCCGGTCATGAAACCAGGAGGCGGGAGTCAGGAAAATAAAAGCCAGAATCACGGCGCAGATAATGTCATATTGCCAGGAGCCACGCTGGTATGTCCAGAAAATAGACCGGTGGAAAAAACGCCCAATCTTGCCCAAAGCGCGGTGCGCCACACCCTCGCTCTCACGCGCGAGAGGGGCCGCCGACCGGTCACGAAACTCGGTGCTTTGGGCCATAGCGCTGCCTTAAGAAAATACCCGCAAACGTGATAAGAATCAATCTTCGATGATCTGCCCGTCCCGCATATGGATGATGCGGTCCGAAACGGCAGCCGCCTCGAGATTGTGCGTGATCATCAGGATGGTCTGGCGCAGCGTGCGATTCAGAGTGCGTAACATACTAAGGACGGTCTGGGAGCTCTCGGTGTCCAGATTACCCGTGGGCTCGTCGGCCAGTAAAATCTGCGGCTCGCAGATCACGGCCCGGGCGATGGCCACGCGCTGCTGCTCTCCACCCGAAAGGGCGTAAGGCCGGTTGTTGAGGCGCTCCGCGATGCCAAGCATCTCCACCACCATCTGAAAGCGATGAGGATTAAAACCGTTGCCCTGAATATGCTGCGCCAGGTCGATATTCTCCCGGGCCGAAAGCGTGGGCAGCAGATTAAAGCGTTGGAACACAAAGCCAATCTTATGGCGGCGGAAGCGCGTGCGCTCGGCGTCGCTCAGCGCGCTGAAGTCATTCCCATCCACCAGGATCTTACCGCTGGTGGGAGATACGAGCCCGCCGAGAAGGTGCAACAACGTGGACTTGCCGCATCCGGATGGTCCCACAATGGCGACAAACTCACCCTCCTGCACCTGGAGTGCGACCCCGCGCAGCGCGTGCGTCTCCACGTTGCCCGTGCGATAGCTCTTCTTCAGGTCCTGAGTGATGATAATGGGTTCCACGAAAGTAAGCTCTCAGCCCTCAGCGAACCAGGTGTAGCGCAGGATCTTGCGGCTAAAATTCCGCGGTATTCTGCGCCGGCTCCAACGAAAAACCGCAGAGTTTTAACCGCAAAACTCTGCGCTACAGGTGGTAGCCACGGCACGGTTTGCGTGCCGTGGGCTTTTCTTTTGCCGATCCAAAGGCCCACGGCACACAAACCGTGCCGTGGCTACCACTTTACTCATAGCCCAGCGCTTCCACGGGATCCAATCGTGACGCGCGCAGCGCGGGATAGAACGCGCCAATGAGGGCTCCCCCGACCGCAAGACCCGCCGCGCGCGCAACCCATGCCACGTGCAACGGCTCCAGGGCAACGGTTGGCATGGACACGTTGATGAACCTCTTGATCAAGACCACGCCGATCAAACCCGCAATGATACCCGCAACGGACAATATCCCCGCCTCTTTCAGAATCAGATTGATGATGTAGGCTTTTGAAGCTCCAAGCGATTTCAAGATGCCAATCTCGCGCGTGCGCTCGGTGATGGTGGTGTACATCGAGAGAAAGATCACTAGGAATCCTATACCCACGGCGATGCCGATCATGACATTCACAAATGCCCCCAGCTCGGGGATGTTATTGGATGTCATCATCGACATGTATTCCTTGATAGAAAGGATCTTGTATCCTACCAGCAGTTTATTGATGGACTTGAGCACGGCCTGCGTGTAGCCGGGGCCTGTACACTTCACGAAAAAAATGGACGCGCGGTCAACCGCGCCCAGCATATGCTGCGCGGTCTCGATAGGAATGAAAAGGCGCGAGCCTTTCCCGTGCTCGACAACCCCAACCACCGAGAAATCATGATTCAGCAGCTTGACGGTGTCTCCTACTACCAAATGGTGCGACCGCGCGTACCAATCGTCCACCAGGATGTCGTGAGGACCCTTGAGCGGTCCGCCGGAATAATAGACGAATCCTCCACTCACCTCATCAAACGTTTTCATGTCGATACCGTAAACCACGTTGAGACCTGTACTGATATCGGTATCGAACCACAGAAGCACGGGAGCCACGTACTGCACGTGATCTAGCTCCTTGAGCCGGTCGCCAATTTTGATGGGCATGGGAGCGGTGGTGACACCCAGGAGGAAGGAGGAGTTTGGCGGCTGCACCATGATGTCCGCGCCCACGCCTTCAACGCGCTTCGCCGATTCGTTCAGCATTCCCGTCGTCAGACCTACCACGAGCAGCACCATGATCACTTCGATAGCCACCGCCAGGATGCTGACAATGGTCCGCACCGGCCGGTGAAGGACGTTGGCCACGATCATCTTATTGACCATGTGACGCCCCCGCCTGCGGCGATTGGGCCGGCCGGGCCGATTGGGCCGGCTGGGATTGTCCGTTGAGGTCAATCAACCGCGCGTTGGCTGGCTTTTTCAAAATGAATTTCGAGAGAGGGACTGGCTGATTGAACTGCGCGTTCAGCAGCGTGATGGTGAGCGAATAATCCTCTTCGGGGCGGTGGATGGTGATGCGCCCAGGATAGTGCACGCCGCCAAAGTCGCGGTAGTTAGAATACCCAATGTCCTCCAGATACGCGCCGCCGCCGCCATAAAGCTGCACGCGGGAAATTTCAAGATCAGAACGGTCAAACCAGATTTTCCGCTTCAGGATTACCGGCCCGGTCCCGTGCGAACGGGTCGGACCGAGGGCCCCGATGACGTAATCGCGCTCCGTATCGCGGTCGACATCTTCAAGGAAATACGCATCCGCTGCCGGGTCAATGGGCTGGAGCAGCAGCGCATCCAGAATGTGCTGCGGACGAAGGTTTTCCAGCGGCTTCCCCGCCCTCTCTGGCAATTCCGTTGCGCCCACGTAAAACTTATTCTCGGAGGGAATATACAAGCTGAACTGCCTTCCGTCAGATGCCATATCAAAAATATCTGTCCGTACCACCGGGGCCTGGCCCGTCATACGGATGAAATCAGGCTTTCTAAGCAACAAGAATCCTTTCACGTCGTGGTATTGCTTGATGACGCCGGAATAAACTGAACCCGCCGATGGCTCCAGATCCACAGTGGCCAGAAGGGTTTCAACCACCGCGCTTTGAGCGTTGATTTTCGCGATAAGCTGCGCGGCGGAAGCTTCTTTTGGAGGCGAGGGAAGCCCGGCCGGAGCAATGTGGCTCGTCCGGCTGACCGCGCAGCCCCAGCCACCCATGGCGAGCGCAAGAAGGGCCAAACCGTACTGAAACCGCTTGGTTATTGGCGGAAACCTCTTATTGAAACTTGAACTACTTTAAGTTAACAGACGGCTGGAGAGGGTGTCAATTCCGGCGGCGGGCGGCCCCCTCTCTCCCCAGGCGAGAGGGCGGGGTCGCAAATTCACCGGGAAGCCCAGCCCTCTCCCTTTGGGAGAGGGGG
>JBOGJX010000538.1:0-10506 GCA_050745285.1 Terriglobia bacterium | reverse complement strand
GATAAATTCTTTGCCCATACTCTTTTCTCGAAGATCGACTCATAACGTTACCCATGTCCATAGCGGGTAACATTTTAAGATTGCGCGACGATATCTCACGGGTAACATTTTAGCTTGCGCGATACGGGAAATTGGGATTCTTCGATGGACAGAGTATAATTTGCGGCGCCGGGTAAGATTCGAATCGCCGCGTTGACACGCGAAGTTAGCAGAGGCGAAGCGTGGCGCGACAATCCGAGCAATCGTCGAGAGTTTTACCAGGCCGGGCCAAAGCCGGGAGGCAACAAATGGTTGTTAATTCAAGCATGAAAGCCTTGTTCCTGAGGGACTATCGAAAGCTCGAAATGACGAACGTTCCCAGGCCAGAAGTTGGGCCAACGGACATTCTAGTACAGGTGAAAGCGTGTGGGATTTGTGGCAGCGATATTCACGGTTTTGACGGCAGCACGGGCCGCCGCATCCCACCGCTGATCATGGGCCACGAGGCTTCGGGTTTGGTGGCTGAAGTCGGCAACCGGGTGAGCCGGTTCCAACCGGGTGATCGCGTCACCTTCGATTCAACGATTTATTGCGGTCAATGTTTCTATTGCCACCGCGGCCAGGTCAACCTCTGCGAGGACCGTCAGGTACTGGGTGTTTCATGCGATGATTACCGCCGGCACGGCGCCTTTGCAGAGTACGTTGTGGTTCCAGAGCGAATCACCTACCATCTTCCAGAGGCGCTCAGTTTCGAGCACGCCGCCTTGATCGAGGCTGTCGCGGTTTCAATGCACGCCGTAAACCGCACGCCGATCATACTCGGTGACGTGGCGGTGGTCGTGGGCGCCGGAATGATTGGGCTACTGGTCGTACAGGTATTGCGAGCAGCCGGGTGTGGGACAATTCTCGCTGTGGACCTAGACGAGGACAGGCTGGCGCTGGCTCGGCGATTAGGTGCGGATGACGGCCTTAACCCGGCTCGCTGTGAAGTTCCTCTCGAGGCCGCAAAGCGCACAGATGGCCGTGGCGCCGACATCGCGATCGAGGCGGTGGGCATCGCGGCGTCAGTCAACATGGCGATCGCAAGTGTGCGCAAAGGAGGAGTGCTAACGTTGGTCGGCAATCTCGCGCAAAAAGTGGAATTGCCGCTCCAGGGAATGGTAACACGTGAGTTAAACCTGCTGGGCTCATGCGCTTCGTCCAATGAATTTTCAGCTGCCATGCAAATGTTGGCGCGCGGCGCCATCCAGGTCAAGCCGTTAATCAGCGCCGTGGCTCCTCTGGATGAGGGGCCGTCGTGGTTCGAACGCCTCCATCGCCAAGAACCAAACCTGATGAAGGTTATCCTTCAACCGTCGAGTTGAGTGTAAGGGCCAGGGCCACAATGGATAAATCATTATTTGATCTCTCGGGTAAAATTGGAATCGTGACCGGAACAAGCCGGGGTCTCGGTCAACATTTCGCCCGGGCTCTCGCGCGAGCGGGCGCCGACTTGGTGATCACCAGCCGAAAGCTGAGCGCGCTCCGGGAGTTTGAGGCGGAAATCCAGAGTCTGGGCCGGCGAGCCGTGCCGATTCAGCTCGACGTTCGCGACTCGCAAAGCATTCAGCGCATGGTCGAAAGCGCATACGAGGCTTATGGCAAGATCGACATCCTTGTGAATAACGCTGGCTGCAACGTCCGCAAGCTCGCCCTCGACGTCACATGGGAGGATTGGAATTTAGTTCTCGATACCAACTTGCGAGGCACGTTCTTCGTTTCCCAAGCGGTGGCCCGAAAGATGATCCCTAGACATTACGGGCGCATCATCAACATCGGCTCAGTCACCAGCGTTTTCGGCTATGCCGGACTCGCCCCCTACGGCGCCAGCAGAGGAGGGGTGAAACAGTTGACGATGAGCCTCGCCGACGACTGGGGGGTTCACGGCATCACCGTGAACTGCTTGGCTCCGGGATGGTTTAGAACAGAACAGAACAAGTTGCTTTATGAAAATCGCACATGGGTGGATTATCTGTGCGATCGGATCCCTCTGAAACGCCCAGGAGAACCCGGAGACCTTGATGGCGCTATCGTCTTCCTTGCCTCCGATGCGAGCGAGTACATCACAGGGCAAACCTTGCTGGTTGATGGTGGCATCTCGACAGGCGCGACCAAGGCGACTTTGTGAGCTCGTCGTTAGCCGCTGTTTGGTAGCATTTCGAGGATTGCAGCCACTGGCCTGCCCCCATTCTTTATACCAATCATAATGTGAGTTCCAGGTCCTTTTGAGCGTTCCCCTTTTTCTGTACCAACCTCAAGGTGAGTCTTCGGCCGGTTGCTCGTTGGTCAGGTCGGGGGCAGGCCCCGACCTAACCAACGAATTCGTTCAGCACTCCCTCTCCCAGCGCAAGTGCTTACGTAGAAACTCAAAAGTGCCTACGCCATGAATCGTGTGAGGACCATCAAAAAACTCCATTATAGTCTTATCGGGTATTCCCATATAGGCATAAAACCACTGGACCAAGGCATATTCGTAAGCCACTTCATCATCCGGAGCGACGGGATCATAATGTCCCCTCTCCACCATGAAAGGCCGCGGGGCAATAAGGTTGGTCAACTCCGCGTAGTTTATTACGTTGGCGAAATCAAACTCGTACATGTCGTATTCGCCCCAGAGGAGATAGCTGTAATGAGATTCTACGTTCGTAGTCTTCCAAACCCACTCATTAAAATCCCCAGCGCAGATCGAAAGTGCGTAACGATCCACGAACGGTGGAACGCGGACTGCCGTCTTGCCGCCATATGAGAGCCCATAGAATCCAATCCGATCGGGATCGACAAATGGTAGCGCCGCCAGCCAGTCTAGCGTTTGTTGATGCTGGCCGATGATGAAGGAAAATAGAGCCAGCTTTAGTGGGTGCCCCATGCGTTGGATAACACGGAAGCGATCGCCGCCAATGTAAGGATTTTGGGGGGCATACGTCACGAAGCCTTCCTGGGCAAGTGTAGCGGCAAAATGATTGTAGAAGTGGGAGTCGATCTTTGGGTCGGTCACGTCCTGGGCGCGACCTTCCAATCCATGCTGGCAGACGACAACTGGGCGGCGTTCGCCACGCTTAATACTCTTCGGAACGAGGAGGATCCCGTAAGCAAACACATCTGGCCACACATCGAGCATGACTTCATACCCGGTGAATTCAGGCTCATCATAAACTATCCGCGTCCGAGGATTTGCGGGAAGGCTGGGCGAGGGCAACCGACCAATCACTTCCTCCCAAATGTATTCCCGGTATGGTTTCGTCACCTCTTGCCAGCGTGCTGCGGTCGCAAACCACTGCGAGGAACCAGACCCTGAGGGCGGTTCGTAGAATTTCTTGGCTACTCGCTCTTGTTCGTCGGGCCAGGCAAGATTCACCTTAGACCAGAACTCCTTACGTCGATCAGGGGATTTCCGTACCAGGGCCTGCGTATAGCCCACCAGTTGATTGAATTGGCCGTGCAGCCGCATCTTGGGGTCGAAAGTACGACATGCATCGGCAGGCAATATCCCGGAAGGACGGAGTGTCCTTTTTACCCCTAGCGAATGCAAAAACTCATGGAGGGTCGCTTCCGATCCCGCCGGCCCGAGGCCTTCATCGCTCACAACCAATTGCAACTTATCCTCTGCTCTTAGGGCGGCAAAAAATGGGCGTGCTCGCTCAACTTCGTCTTTAACTGAATTGAGTGGCGGAGACACTAACTTTCCGTTCGGACAGGCCCCTTCCCTGTGCACTGTTGTTACCGGCGGCGGTCCAGCCACTTCGGGCCCGCGGCTTGCTTCCACAAGGAGCGATCTTGGCGCAATCAAGCTAGCCAGCTCAGCATCGCCAAACTCGCGCACCAGCCCCCAGACATCCCGATAAATCGGCTCCTGCCACAGTCCCTCTCGGGCCTGAAAATAGCCACTTATCACGGCGGCATCAATTCTCAGGTCGAGCGCAGCGCTATATAGAGCCAATAAGCCACCTTCGCCATATCCCATCACACCGATGGGCGCCGTCTGCCGCTTGTTCTCCGACGCAAACCAGTCAATCACCGCTAGGATTTTCTGCACCTCGTACCCGATAATGTGACGGCCCACTTCGAATGCCATGCGATAGATCCATTCGCGATGAGGCTCATTCGTAAAGCTGATTCCTGGGATGCCAGAGAATGTATCATCCCGATCAATCATCACGGGAATGATGACTTGGCATCCGTTCTCAGCCAAGCGACGCGCAAATTGCCCCGCTTCAGGAACACCAGGCGACAAGCCTACCAACATTTCTGGGGGCCAGTCGGCGTCAGGGATAGCCACGATGCGAGCGACCGGTTTTTGCTCAGGCTGCAGCAATAACCCCTCGGCGCCAAGCCCACCATAGTCGGCTATCGCCGGTCCAAACACGGCCCACCGCACCGCGTACACTTTATAGCCTTGGCCCTCAGAGACCTGAGCGGACGCATTTGTTGTGCCAATGAGCTCGGGTGCAGAGGGCTCCACACGGGGATCGACCGCCCCGATGATGTGGCGAAGGTGGTCGCGATTCTGGGAAACCGAGCGGTTGTACGCTTCTACGGACCGGTAATCCCGGTTCCAGAGTCGGGAACGCTCCCTGGCGGCCTCGCCAGTCCTACGAAGCAGGTACTTCTTGATCCCATCCACCATCTGCATCGCCAGATCCCCCTGCGTCGTAAGCGGCGTCGTGCCTGGCAGAATGGCGGGAGATGCCGCCGGCGTGGTGAGAGCGGTTCCGTCTTCGGCCGGCAGGCCTTCATCCGCTGCTCGGGGATCATCGGGAAGCTGTGCTCCAAGACCCAATGCCAAAGAAGCTTGAGCTGACCGTCTTAGAAATTTCCGCCTTCCCATCATTTCCAAAACTCCCTCATCGAGAAGTTGCCCGGCGGCTCCAAGATGAGCCATTGCCGGGAGCTATAATTCCTTGCCTGATGCCTGAGAGCCAGGAGGCAAATTTAAACGTAGAAAGTGCGATCACTCGGGCGCGTTCGAAGCCCTGGATGACGCGCAAGTTCGGCTTCATTTACATCAAACCCCAAACCGGGTCTAGTAGGGAGTACGAAGCAGCCGTCCCTGATGGGCAGCGGATGAGAAAGGCAAGTATCACGCCAGGGTACATCGAGTGCAATAAATTCCTGGCGAAAGAAGTTCGGTACTGTCGCCATGACGTGAGCGGCCGCGATTGTTGAGAGAGGTCCGTTGGGATTGTGAGGAGCGATAGGAACATTATATGTTTCTGCTAAATTGGCAATTTTTCGCAGTTCGGTAATGCCCCCACACCGTGTGATGTCCGGCATAATAATGTCTGCAGCATGATTCTCTAAAATTGGCCGGACCATGAATCGGCTGTGAAGGCGTTCTCCTACGCAAACCGGGAGCGGAATCCGCCTCCGAATTTCCGCAATCGCCTCCGGATATTCGGGCGGAGCTGGCTCTTCGTACCACATGCAATTGAAGTTCAGTTTCGACAAACGATGAGCCATCTCAACGGCCGTGGGCCCATTGAGGAACGCATGTGTTTCGATGGCGATCGGCACCTTAGCGCCGACCGCCTCGACCACGGCACGAACTACTTCAGTAGCAAGGTCCTTCTGTTCTTCCGTAAGGCTGTTATTCTCACTCAAATCTTCGCCATATCGGTAATTCACATGGGCGAACGGGTCAAATTTCAAGGCGCTGAAACCGCGTGCAACGGTTTCACGCGCCTGCCGGGCATAGTCTTCGGGAATGTGGCTTCCCTCGGTGAACCAGTAGTTTGCATACAGTTGAATCTTTTGCCGGTAAGCGCCCCCTAGAAGTTCGTAGACGGGCGCTCCAAGCACTTTACCTTTCAAGTCCCACAACGCGATGTCAATCGCACTCATGGCCGAAAGCAAGGGTCCGGCTTGTCCAAGCCAGTTCAGGTCTCGGTAGATCTTCGTCCAAATGAAGTCTATCCTTCGGGGATCAAGTCCTACGATGAACTCCCCGACGTGTATACACGCTGACTCAATAATGGGGGAGCCGGGCCAATTCGTTGCCTCACCCCAGCCATAGAGACCGTCTTCCGTCTCCACTTTCACTAGCGTCCAGTTGTATTTAACCCCTTCTACCAACCAAGTCTTGACTTTGGCGATGCGCATGAGCCTTTTCCTTCCAACTGTTTTACGCGGTGTTCACAGATCCTGCTTCGCTTCGCGCGAGAACAGGCTGAAGCGGGCCTAGGACAAACCAGATAATTAACAAAGCAATGATCGGAATCAAGCCGAATCCAATAAAGACGGGCCTGTACGAATAGTGATCAACTAACCAGCCCGTTGCGAAGGCAAATACCATGCCCCCAAACCCTGAGCCCATGCCAGCGAGACCCCAGATCGAAGCAACAACATTCTTGGGAAAGACATCTGCGGGGAATGCAAGCATATTTGCTGTGACCCCCGTGTATCCTAACATTGCCACTGAGACGAGCCCGATGGACATACCCGGCTGGGGAACCAGTACCGCTGGAATGGCGGAGGTCATCAGGAGGCCAAAAACGGACACCGCCACTTTGCGCGCTAAAGAAAGCGAAAAGCCACGCCGCAGCAGGGCTGCTGATAGCCATCCACCCAATATATTGCCCGCGCCAGCCACCAGAAACGGGATCCACGCATATTCCCCAATCGACGCCAAATCGAAATGACGAGCACGCTTCAAGTATTCCGGAAACCAAAAAATATAAAAGTACCAGACCGGATCAAGAAAAACTTTAGCTGTCGCAAAACTCCACACAAATCGCGTGCGGAAAAGGCTCCATAGGGATATTGGGGCGCTGGATACTTCAGCCTCCACCTCTTTTGGAGTTCGATAAATGAGCAGCCAAAGGATCACCCACAAAAGCCCCGCAACCCCCACTGCCGCAAATGATAAACGCCATCCTTCCGTTAGGACAATCCAGACGACCAGCGGAGGAGCAATAATCGCCCCAACCGCTGATCCACTGTTGAAAATGCCAGACGCGAGGGCGCGCTCCTCCACCGGGAACCACTCCGCCACTACTTTCACGCCACCAGGCCAGTTGCCTGCTTCTCCCATTCCGAGAAGAAACCGATATATCCCCAATGACCAAACTCCTGTTGCCAGGGCATGCAACATCGCCGCAACAGACCACCAAGCTGTCGTTAGGGCGTAGCCTACGCGGGTTCCCAGCCGGTCGATTAGAGGTCCCGAAACCGCGTTCATGATCGTGTACGCCAGCATGAAGGCCACGATAACTCGGGAGTATGCCTCGCTGCTCATATGGAACTGATCCATTAGCACCGGAGCGACCACCGAGAGGGTTTGCCGGTCAAGGTAATTGATCGCTGTGGCCGCGAAGACTAGGCTGATCATCAGCCAACGCAATTGTGAGACTCTAGACTTCATGGCATTCCACCCCGGATAATCACTTCCAAGGTAAGCTCTTCTACTTTTGTTTCAGGAGTAAGTACAGTTCAGCCACAGGCTCTGCCCCTAGAGCGGGCGGGCGCAAGATAGTGATGTGAGCCCAAAAGGACCATTTTCTAAAACGGCTGGCCAGCTATACGCGCACACTTATTGAGGATTACACATTATAGTGACGCCAGAATTCGTAGCGCCGGCATCTTGCCGGCTGTTACACCGGTATATTTGACGCATTGCCGCTGGGTCGGGACGCCTCAGCGCCTGCCGCCGGAACAGCGGCGCTACCTCGTGCCCGCGTCACTATAATATGTAAAGCTCAATAGATTGGAATGCGTGTTATTTCTTCACCAGGTCTTCTTCTGAGAATCCAACCTCCTTCAGTGACGTATTCTCCTCGAACACCGTTTCGAAGTTGCGCCCGTTCATAATCATGACGATGCTGTTCTCCTCATCCGCTCTCGGCGCATGAACCAAACCCTTCGGGATCAATACGGCGTCGCCAGTCTCCAACCGGATATCGCCCTCCCGGGTTTGGATTGTGACCTTCCCCTGGAACACAAACCATCCCTCATCTGAAGCCGGGTGATGGTGCCACGGAAAGGTCCCCTTCACTTTGGCTACCCGCAGCGCGTATTGCCCATCTACCCAAAATACATTGAAGTTCTTTCGCGGCGGATGAGGGGCCAGCAATTCTACGATATTCGTTTTCTCCATTTGTCTCCTTTCGTATATGAAGCTTTTTCCGTGCTGCGCCAAATAAAGTTTCCATGACTTCAGAACCACCCTTGCAACTGTGGCAATTTAATTAGAAGGGTGGTCTTGTCCCGCAAAGGATCTGACGAGCGAAAGCCCTCTGCGGATGATCCATTTCAATTCCTGCTCATGTTCGGCAGGCGGGTCGATGAGTGGAGGTCTTGTACCGCCCGAAGGCCTTCCCATGATTTTGAGCCCCGCCTTGATTAGCGAGATCGCATACCCAGGGACGCGATCCCGTAACTCAGCCAAGGGCTCGTAAAAACCCTCCATAAGGCGGTTTAATCTGACTTCATCCTGTTCCGTCAGGGAGCAGTAAAAGGCCCGGGCAATTTCGGGTACAAAGTTGAAAACCGCCGAGGAGTAGCTGGAGACCCCCACCCCCCGGAAAGCCCGGGCCGACAGTTCCGCGGTGGGCATTCCATTCATGAACGCCAGGCGTTCGCCCACTGCAAGACCAATTCGAAGCAGGCGCTCCATATCCCCATGGCCGTCCTTAAAGCCCACGACATTGGGGATCTCAGCCAAGCGGCGGACGGTGGCTGGCGCAAAAATCGCGTTGTCGCGTTGATAGACAATGACCCCGATGTTTATCGACGCGGCGATACTTCGATAGTGCTGGTAGAGGCCTTCCTGCGCAGCGCGGATCAGGTATGGAGGCATGACCAATAGCCCATCAGCGCCTGCTTTCTCGGCCGCTTTCGCAAATTCTATGGCAAGTCTAGCGCCGTAGCCGACTCCCGCCAGAACGGGAAGTTTTCCAAACGCTTCCTCAACTCCCGCCTTCACCAAAGCCTGATATTCCGCTAAATCGAGTGAAAAGAACTCACCCGTGCCGCAGCATACGAAGAGGGCTGCCGGCTGCGCGTCTATCAGGAATTGCAAATTCTCGCGATACCTTGGAAAATCAACCTGATTCTCATGGGTAAAAGGGGTAACCGGGAAAGCAAATAATCCCGCTAATTGTGCGCGTAATTCTTCGGGAGATCTAGCCATGCGAGTTTATCCTCGAATATCCATTCCAAAACGGCCGTACAGGCTGAGCTTTACCTTCATCGATGCAAAATCCTTAACCCAGCGCGCGTCAATGCCTGAAAGCAAGGATCCGCGTTGACTACACTTCCCGCCTATCGCACCCACGGTCGCAGCCCGCGCCCACTCGCGAACCCACACCGGCCGGAGACCTCATATCACTGCTTTCTTCCGGAGTTGCAAAATCTCTTCCGATTTGAGCCCTAACTCTGAAAGTATTTCTTCTGTGTTTTCTCCAAGTCCAGGGGGAGGACACCGGATTGATCCGGGCGTTCGGCTCAACTTGACCGGTATACCCGGCAGTCGCAACGAGGAACCTTGGTAGGGCATTTCCACCACCATCTCGTTAAGATGAACTTGTTGGTCCTCGGCTAACTGGCTGTACGTTTGAACAGGACCACACCAAAAATCCTGCGGGCGCAAGTATTCGAGCCACTCCCCTGTCGTACGGGTTCGGAAAACAGGCGCTACTATCCGGTAGATTTCGTCACGGCTCCGAAATGCAGCTTCGGGATCCTCATATTTTTTCAACTCTTCCAGCCCGAGGCATCCGGCAAGCTTGGCCATCGGGGTGTGCGCAAGAGCCAAATACCCGTCCTTGGTTGCATAAATGCCGTACGGAGCCCGAAAATGCGCGTGAGCAACGCCCGCCGCGCTCCGCTGGGGTTCGGCATGGCAATTCAGGTAAGTCGTAAACTCCTGCGCCTGGAGGTCAATCGCTGTATTCAGCAGGCTCACCTCGACCCGCTGCCCATTTCCCGTTACTTCGCGCTTGAACAACGCCACAACAATGCCCATCGCCAGCTGCTGCCCTGAGACCGCATCAATTATTGGCATGCCCACGGCCATTGGAGGATCGCCTGCCCGGCCGTTGAGCCAGACCAATCCGCTCATACACTGGACCAGTAGGTCTTGCCCTGGGAAGTTCCGGTACGGTCCTTCGGAGCCATAGCCGGTAATGCTACCGTAAACGAGTCTCGGATTGATGCTGGATACTGCGCTATATCCGAGTCCTAAGCGATCCATTACGCCTGGACGGAAGTTTTCTACGATCACGTCGGCGGTTTCGACCAGCCGCCGGCAGACCTCAAGACCCTCGGCCGTCTTCAGGTTCAACGCGATGCTTCGCTTGTTCCGGTTCAAGGCGAGGAACGCAATCCGTTCCCCCGCCACGTTGAAGTTAGAAGCGGAGGCGTGACGGCTTCCTTCACCTTTCTCAGGCGCCTCTACTTTAATGACATCCGCGCCATAATCCGCCAAATACCGCGCCGCCACCGGCCCTGCCATGAATTGTGAGAAATCCAGCGCCCGGACCCCTTCCAGCGGTC
>JBOGJX010000537.1:0-6313 GCA_050745285.1 Terriglobia bacterium | reverse complement strand
AAACCAGCCGCTCGCGGTACGAAAGGAAAGAAGTCTCGGGAGGCGCCTGTAACGGCACGGTTAAAACCGTGCCCTTCCGTTTTTGTCTAGCGAGTTCATGAATAATCCGGGTTAGTGGGCTTGGCTGATTCGTTACTTGTCGAAGGCGAACTGCATTTCGCGGGTGTTTTCGACCACCTTCGAGGCGTCGAGAATCTCGAAGCGGACGATGCCGCCATCCTGCCCGAAGTCGGCAATAACCCCCGGACGTACCTCATCGCTTTCCCGGATGCGCTCCTCGCGAAGGGTGATGGTCATCGTGTCGGTTTTCTGGTCGTAAGTCACCTTCATGGCTTCGCCTCCTTCATATATTTGCTGATTTTGGAGGTCCTGTAAACCGTAATAACCACATCCTCGGCTGGGGTTTCCTCCACGAGGACTCGTACCAGCATTTCTTGCTGAAGGCGCTCATCGAATACCGCCGCATCAAAAACCGGCGAGCAGGACGGCCGGGCACGGAAGCTTCCGGGTCAGCTAGTGCCGCATCCGCCTCCGCGCGTGGAATCTCGCGGTCCGTTAAACTCTTGAGAGCGTGGGCAGACCACCGGATGATCCTCAAACATTTACCTCACTCGATAAAGGTGTAAAACCATTCGCTCCACACGGCATCGCTGTTTCAGAGATAGCGGCCCGCTTACCCGGTTTTCCGCATAACAAACCCGCGAGTGCTCCCCAGCCCGTGCCGGGCTAACCACGCGCGCAGGGTGACAAAGCGGAATCGAAGAAAACCGAACTGAGTGGCACAGACGAGGGGCTCGTCCAACACGGGCAGGAGTTGGGGATGTGTGAAGGTTTTGAGCCAACGTTTGCGCGCGTACGACTGGTATTCCATCACGTGAGACGTGTACGTTCCGTGAATTGGCGGATCAACCCACCGGCTGAGAACCTGCAGTATCCCCGGCGGCCTCACCTCATCCAGACCTCGCTGCCCTGGCGCCGGATTCTCGCACTCGGCATGGCGCATAGCTCGCCATTTTTCTGCAACTCGCAGCGGGTAGCCGACTGGATTAAGGAGAACGCTTGTGGCCTTCCAAAAGCGAGACGGAACGACGTGAGCAACGTACCCGCCGGGCCGCAGAACACGGGCGATTTCTTCCATTCCTAGCCGGCGGTCTGCGAGGTGTTCGAAAACATTGCTGGAAAATACGAGGTCGAACGTACGATCCGCAAACGGAAGCGCCTCAGCAAAAGAGAATGCAAATCCTTCCCGACGGCCGGGAACGTGCTGGGGATCAATTGCAAACACGCGGGTGAAGCGCTCACGCAGGAGGTCCAACTGAAAGCCATCACCACAGCCAATATCCAGGACCGTCGAGTCAGGGCCAATCGGGATATGCCTGATTACGCCGTCAAATTCTGCTCTTCGGACTTCGTGGAGCCACCTCGTCCACGATTTCCCGTCTCTTGGGTACATGTCTGGGCAGAATGTCCTTTTCGCGATCCCGATCACCAGTGATCATACATCAACTCCATGGGTTCGAAACCCAACTTGACGCCTAACCAAAATTCACCTAGTGTTCATCTTTGGCTCGAGCTCGCTGAGGCGGCGTGAAAGCGCCGGATAGGGCGCTACAGCCACGCGGACTCCACTGGGGGGATCATGCAATCAAGCGGATTGCGGAAAACATGGTTAAAAAGACGGGGTTTTAACCCCGTCCGCAAGAAAGCAAAGACACCTTTTTTATTTTCTTTCATACGTCCTACGGCGGGAATAAAACCCCGCCCTTCCGGTGCACGCAAACTTCATCATGACGACAGCGTGCTGGCAGCGGTGCTCGTCGCACTGCTCTTCCCAGTCTGTATCCCCACCGCCTCGGCTTATGAGCCGGTGGCCGCGAGGCACGGCATGGTGGTATCGAGCGAGTCGCGCGCTTCCCAGGCGGGGGTTGAAGTTCTTCGCCGAGGCGGGAATGCGGTGGACGCGGCCGTGGCTGTCGGGTTCACCCTTGCCGTGACGTATCCGTTTGCCGGGAATATCGGCGGCGGCGGCTTCATGCTGATTCACATGGCCGATGGCCGCTCCGTGATGGTGGACTATCGCGAGGAAGCGCCCGGCGACGCCTCGCGCACAATGTACCTGGATTCCAGCGGCAACATCATCCCAGACGCGAGCATTGTGGGCGCGCTTGCGGTGGGGGTGCCCGGCACGGTGGCTGGCTTGGCGCTGGCCGAACAGAAATATGGCAAGCTCGGCTTGGCCAAGGTGATGGCGCCCGCCATCCGGCTGGCAAAAGGAGGCTTCCCGGTTAGCTACTGGCTGAGCCAATCGCTTCGCAGCCATCAATCGCTGCTCTCAAAGTTCCCCAACTCGCGCCGGATCTATCTTCGCGGCGGCAGCCTCTATCAGCCGGGAGAAGTCTTCCGCCAGCCGGAGCTTGCCCGCACGCTTCGGGAAATTGCACGGCGCGGTCCGGATACGTTTTACCGGGGCGCCATCGCCCAGGATACCGTACGCACCGAAAAGAGGTTGGGTGGGATTATGACCCTGGCAGACCTTGCGCATTACCAGGCCAAGCTCCGCCAGCCCCTCGTGGGCCATTTCCGGGGTTACACTGTTCTTAGCGTTCCGCCCCCCAGTTCCGGCGGCGTAGCACTGATCGAGATGCTGAATATTCTCGACCCGCTTGACCTCGGCCAACCCGATTCCTACGCATCCATGCACCTGATCATTGAGGCGATGCGGCGCGCCTACGCGGACCGTTCACGCTACCTCGGCGATGCGGATTTTTCCTCCGTGCCCGTCCAGGGCCTTATTGATCCTGAGTATGCGTCCAAGCTGCGCCAGGAAATTCTGAGCTCTCCGCCAGACGCGCCAGTCTCAGCCGGGCAGCCCACCGGCTATGAATCCTCGAACACCACGCACTTTTCCGTGGTGGATGCGGCGGGGGACGCGGTCTCAAACACGTACACTCTCAATAATGGTTACGGCAGCGGCGTGACCGTGGACCGGGCAGGATTTCTGTTGAACGATGAGATGGACGACTTCACCAGCAAGCCGGGCGCGCCCAACATGTTCGGACTAATCCAGGGCGAGGCTAACGCCATCGCGCCGCACAAGCGTCCGCTCTCTTCGATGACGCCAACCATTGTGCTCCAAAATAACCAAACCCGCCTGGTGGTGGGCGCGCCGGGCGGCGGCACCATCATTAATACGGTGATGGAAGTGATTTTGAACTCACTTGTTTATAAAATGGATATCCTGCGGGCTGTCGTCGAGCCGCGGTTCCACAACCAGTGGATGCCTGACCAGGTCTTACTCGAGCAGGACGGATTTTCCGCAGATACGGTGGAGAAGCTACGCGCGGCGGGATACAAGATTGAATTGACGGGGAGCATCGGCGAATGCGAGGCCATTGAGATTGACCCCCAAACGGGCTGGCGCTTTGGCGCCGCAGACCCGCGCGGGCACGGAGAGGCGGTGGGTTACTAATGGAAATCGGACTTTCCACGCGGAGCTTCACAAGCCAGCGGCTGTCTTCGCATATTCTCGATGCCATTCATCATGCGGGCATCAAACAGATTGAGCTTTTCGCCACGCGCCAGCACCTCGACTATTACGACTCAAACCACGTCCGCGACGTGGCGCAGTGGTTCTCGGACCACGCGATGAGCCTGCACGCGGTTCACGCGCCCCTGTTTGCGGGCATGGACTCTGGACGCTCCGGCGGTCTTGCGATTTCCCCGTCTTACACGGAGAAGCGCTTGCGCATCGAATCGATGGACGAAATCAAGCGCGCCATAGAAATTGCCGACCGCCTGCCGTTTCGCTACCTCGTGGTTCATCTGGGCCTCCCGGACGACGAGTATGACCTGCGCAAGTTTGACGCGGCCTTCACCTCGCTCGAGCACTTGAGGATTTTTGCCAAGGAGCGGGGCGCTCAAATCGTGCTCGAAAATGCAACCGATGCGCTGAGCACGCCCGATCGCCTGTGCCAGTTCGTCCAGTATACGCGCCTGGGAGTGAAGGTCTGCCTTGACGTTGGCCATGCTCACTTGACGGGTGGCGTGCTGCCGGCGCTGGCGATCCTGAAACCCCTTATCGCCACCGTACACTTGCATGATAACCGCCTGGACAAGGACGACCACCTGCTGCCGTTCGCGGGGTTCGTCGACTGGCCTGCGGTTATGAAGGCACTGCGCGAGCTCGGTGGCGGGCCGGCCGGCTTGATTGAGTTGCAGGATCACGGCGCCGGAATTCAGGACCTGGTCCGTATTCAAGAAGTTATTCGAAAGTTGACTGATCTGTAGCAGCGGCGTGTTAGTAGGTCAGGAGGGCCGGGTTTTAACCCCCGCCGTCTGATGGCACAGGAGGACGCGGCTTTAGCCGCTGAAGCCACTGGTAGCCACGGCCAGTGTTTTTCTGACCGTGGGTTTCTTATTGCAATCAGAACCTACGGTCAATCAAAGGACGATTGACCGTGGCTACCCGTGCGGGTGATTATGAGCACTGCTTTGTGTTGCCTGCTTTGGGAAGGATCATCATTGGCCCCTATCGTTGAAATTCGCAATCTCGGCCAGCACGTGGGCGAAGAAGTCTCGATCCAGGGTTGGCTTTACAACCTGCGCGAGAGCGGAAAACTTCTGTTTCCCATCGTCCGCGACGGCACGGGAATGGTGCAGGGTGTGGTGGTAAAGTCTGCGGTCTCTCCCGCGATTTTTGAAAACGCGAAGAGCTTGACGCAGGAATCTTCCCTGCGAATTGAGGGAAGAGTGCGTGAGGACAAGCGCGCGCCGGGCGGCTACGAACTTGATGTGACAAACGTTGAGGTTCTCCAGCGCGTCCCGCCTGCCGCGCCCTATCCGATTACGCCTAAGGACCACGGCGTTGAATTTCTGATGGACCACCGGCACCTCTGGCTGCGTTCAAGCCGCCAACGGGCCATCTTGGGCGTGCGCCATGAGGTGATCAAGGCGGCGCGCGATTTCTTTGACGACCGCGGCTTCACGCTGGTTGACACGCCGATTTTCACTCCCGCAGCTTGCGAGGGCACCACCACGCTTTTCGAGGTGGGTTACTTCGATGACAAAGCCTACCTGACGCAATCCGGCCAGCTTTACAACGAAGCGGCGGCAGCGGCCGTGGGCAAGACCTATTGTTTTGGGCCCGTGTTTCGCGCCGAGAAATCGAAAACCCGCCGCCACTTGACCGAGTTCTGGATGATCGAGCCGGAAGTGGCCTTCGCGGGGCTCGATGACATCTGCGTTCTTGCAGAAGAATTCGTAGCCTTCGTTATCGAGCGGGTTCTCCGCCGCAGGCAGGACGAGCTTAAGACGCTTGAGCGCGATGCAACAAAGCTCGCCCAGTGCACGGCGCCGTTCCCGCGCCTCGCCTATAACGACGCGGTGAAGATGCTGCAATCCAATGGCAGCGAGATCCAGTGGGGCGGCGATTTTGGCGGGACCGATGAAACGATTCTTTCCAGCGAGTTCGACCGGCCGGTGCTCATCACGCGTTATCCCTCTTCGGTGAAGGCCTTTTATATGACGCCTGATCCGGCGCGCCCGGAGCTTGCCCTTTGCGTGGATATGCTTGCGCCCGAAGGATACGGCGAGATCATCGGCGGGGGTGAGCGTCTTGCCGATTATGATTTGCTGCTTCAGCGCATCGAGGAACACAATCTGCCGCGGGAAGCGTTTGAATGGTATCTCGATTTGCGGCGGTACGGCTCCGTGCCGCATTCGGGCTTTGGCATGGGGATCGAACGCGTGGTCGCGTGGGTGTGTGGCCTCGAACACGTCCGCGAAACCATTCCGTTCCCCCGCATGCTCAACCGGCTGACACCGTAGGCCGGCTTAGAGGGTGGCGCCCGACGGCGCGCCACCCTCCACACCTAGGGTCACTCTACTTGCACGGGCAATGTGGGCAACCGGGGCAACAGTTAACGATCGCCGCCGCTGCTGGTCCTACTGTCACAACGAGGGCCATCAGCGCAGTTGCAATGATCATCCAGTATTTTCGCATGGGGCTTGCCTCCTTTCGATAGATTGAATTCGGGCAATCCGTCGATCAGTGTGCAAACGTCACCACACTGATCTTCCGGGCACGTTGACTGCGACCATTGGCGCTGAATTCGCTTCAACCGGTGGAGCAGCGCAGAAAGCGACTTGATTTCCTGCTCAAGTGTTTTCACTTTGCCACCCGTCCACCGGAGAACTTCCGGGCAAGGACACTTGCCGCTCCGGGCTAAGCGAAGAAGCTCGCTCATTTCGGAGAGAGTCAGCCCGATGGCTTTCGCCTTGCGGATGAATCTTACGTACCGGATGCTTTCAGAAT
>JBOGJX010000536.1:0-7058 GCA_050745285.1 Terriglobia bacterium | reverse complement strand
CCATGCGTCTCCACGGCTTTGGCTTTTTCCCGATGCCGCGCGACAGGCTGTAGCGGCCTTCTCTGAACGCCGGAAAACCGGCGGCGGGACGCCGCCGCTACAACCATGATGGAGGCAGTGAGACCATGGGTTCGTCATTCGGATTCGGCCTGAATATCAATACGACGGGACTGGGTTTGAACCAAGGCCTGAACGTACAACAGACGGTGGCCGCCCTCGTGACCGCCGCCGAGCAACCGGAACAGGTCCTTAAAAACCAAGAACAGTTCTTCACCACCCAGCAATCGACGATCAATAATATCAACACCCTGCTCGGCAACCTGCAGACGGCCGTGCAGGCGCTTCAGGACCCACTGGGAGGGCTTTCCGCCACCGCGGCCACATCCTCGAATACCAGCGTTGTCACGGGGGCGACCACCACTGGGGCAGCCGCCGGCAGCCACACGATTACTATCACTTCCCTGGCCACGACCTCCGCCTATGACACGAATGCGCTGGCATCGGGCACCACGGCCATCAGCCCCGGATCATTCACACTCCAGGTGGGAACGGGAACTCCGGTCGTCATCAATGTGAATAGCGGCAACAACAACACCACGCTGAACTCGCTCGCTACCTATATCAACGGCCAGAGCGACGGCGTCACCGCGAGCGTGATCACCGACGTGAACGGCGCGCGGCTTGGCTTGGTCAGCAAGACCACAGGTGCTCCGGGCGATCTGACCATCTCCAGCAATTCAACCAGCCTGGTTTTTAACAAGACTGTGACCGGCGCGAATTCCGCCATTAATGTGGACGGCGTTCCGCTCAACACGTCGAGCAACACAGTCACCGGCGCCATCCCGGACGTCACGCTGAACCTGACCGGAACATCCGCCAGCCCGGTAACTGTGACCGTCGGCGCTGACGCCAATCAGGTGTCCACGACCGTCAATAACTTCGTTTCGGCCTATAATGCCGTCGTTCAAGCGGTCAATGGCCAGTTCGTCTACACGCAGGGCGCCGCCACACAGCCCCCGCTGTTTTCGGACAGCACGCTGCAGTCGGTGCAACAGACACTCTACACAGACGTTAATTATGGCATCACAGGCAACAGCGGCTTGAATGGTCTTGCCTCCCTGGGCATCACGCTGCAACAGGATGGGACACTGCAGGTTGACAGTGGCACTCTGACGTCAGCCATCAGCGCAAATCCCGCCGCGGTGCAGAACTTTTTCCAACAGAGCACGGGCGGCAACGGATTCGCGATCAATTTCGGAAACGACCTGATGAACCTGACCAATGTGGCCACAGGCCCCTTGTACCTTGACCTGAAGGGTGTTAACCAGAATCAGCAGGACATGCAAAATCAAATCAATCAGTTTCAAGCCAACGTGAACCAGGAGGCGCAGCTATGGCTGCAGGAGTATGCCAAGGTCAATTCCCTTCTGCAAACGCTGCCGTTGCAGCTTCAGCAGCTCAACTCCCAGCTTGGAGCGCTGAGTAGCAGCTCCGGCGCCGGCTCAACGCCCTCATCCTCCTCAAAAGGCTGATAACCATGACCACTGATCCCAGAAAAGCTTATCGCCAGCAACAGATTCAGACCGGGAGTCTGCCCGATATCTTTGTGCATGCCTATGACCGCGTGGTGAGCCTACTGCACTCGGCCGCGGCAGCCACGGAGGCGCGCGATATCGAAACGAAGACGCTCGACTTGACTCGCGCCCTTAACATCATCGTACATCTGCAAGGGGCGCTGGATTTTGAGCATGGCGGCGAAGTGGCAAGGAATCTCGACCGGTTCTATACGCTCCTGCGGGGAGAAATCTTCAAGGGAAGCGCCAAGCTGGACGCCGCAACCCTGCGGCAGGCCGCTGGTCACGTCGTCGAGATCAGAAAAATCTGGGAGCTGGCCCAAGCCCTGGACTCGAGCACGGCCAGCGCTTCATCTGCTCCAGCCCAATTTCCGCACTCACAATTCCTCATTCCCGCATCCGATTCCCGCGCGCAGAACCCCTCATCACAGACCGGCCAATCCGGAAGTTGGTCCGCTTAGCTTCACACGCTTTTAGCATCACAAGTTAAGCTCGACAACGGCGCGGGGGCAGCGCCCCTGCTCCCTGGGAAATATGGTATATAGTTCCTCTGGCCGATTCCTTTGACGCAACGGCCAATGGAGAGCTATTCATGACCCACGCCTACATATTGGCCCTTGATCAGGGCACCACCAGCTCCCGTGCGCTCCTCTTTGACCGCGAGGGAAGCGTTGTCGCCTCGGCCAGCCAGGAGTTTAAGCAGTATTACCCGCAACCCGCATGGGTAGAGCATGACGCCCAGGAGATTTGGGAATCACAATGGGCCGTGGCCGAGCAAGCCGTCCGCGACGCCGGCGCGCGGCCTGAAGAAATCAAGGCCATTGGCATCACCAACCAGCGCGAGACGGTGGTGCTCTGGGATCGCAAGACGTCGAAGCCACTCTACCACGCCATCGTATGGCAGTGCCGGCGCACGGCGGAAGAATGCAGCCGCATCCGCCGGGAGGGCTTTGACAGCGTGCTGCGCGAGAAGACCGGGCTCGTGGTAGACGCTTACTTTTCGGCGACGAAAATCGCGTGGTTGCTCGAGAACGTTCCCGGCGCGCGCAAGCTCGCCGCGCAGGGGGACCTCTGCTGCGGCACAATAGATAGCTGGCTTATCTGGAATCTCACGCGGGGCCGAAACCACGTGACGGACGTTTCGAATGCGTCGCGCACCCTGCTCTTTAACCTCCGGACGCTTGCGTGGGACGAAGAAATCCTCCGTTATTTCAAAATTCCTGCATCCCTGTTGGCGGAAGTGGCGCCCTCCAGCGGCGTGTTAGGGGAAACTACTCTCTTCGGAGGGGAGCGGCGTATTCCAATTGCCGGCGTTGCGGGCGACCAGCAAGCGTCTCTTTTCGGCCACGGCTGCCTCATCCCTGGCAGTGTGAAGAACACGTACGGAACGGGTTGTTTTCTTCTGATGAATACCGGCCACCAGATCCCACGGTCTCAAAGCGGGCTGGTCTCGACCGTCGCCTGGCAGCGCGGAGGAGTTACGGATTACGCCCTGGAAGGGAGCGTCTTCATCGCGGGCGCTGCCGTACAATGGCTGCGAGATGAACTGAAGATCATTCAGAAAGCCGATGACACAGAAGCCATGGCACTGGCAATACCGGATGCTGGAGGAGTTTACTTTGTCCCCGCCTTTGTAGGGCTCGGCGCGCCCTACTGGGATGCATACGCGCGGGGCACGCTTACCGGGCTCACGCGCGGGACCAATCGAAACCATATCGCGCGCGCCGCGCTCGAAGCCATGGCCTATCAAACGCGCGACGTCCTCGACTGCATGGTCCGCGACTCAGGCCACAAGCCAGACTCGCTGCGGGTCGACGGAGGCGCCGCGCGCAACCGTTTTCTATGCCAGTTTCAGGCGGATATTCTGGGCGTTCCCGTCGAGCGAGCCCCGGTGACGGAAACGACCGCGTTGGGCGCAGCCTGTCTTGCTGGGCTCGCCACGGGCTTCTGGAAGGACGACGAGGAAATGCGGCGCGCTCTTTCGGCTTCGCAAGCGCGGGAAGGGAAAACCATGCGCTTCGAACCCAAGCTTGATCCCTCCCGAAGCGAGGAACTATACGCAGGTTGGCGGCGGGCCGTTGAGCGGGCAAAAGGGTGCATACAACAATGAGCAGGCGTATTTGGGATTTCCGGCGAAAGGTTGAACCACAAGGACACGAAGACACAAAGAAAAGATGTAGGGGCGGCTTTATGCCGCCACAAAATGGCGGGGTAAACCCGCCGCTACGCTGATCCACTACACAAAGAAAAGCCACTCTTAATTTGTCTTTGGGTGTCTTTGGGATGAATCGATTTTATTGAAGCACGGTAAAGAGAAGGCTATTGCGATCCGCCTGAGGAACCCGCCGAAGATCCTGTGCCGGCAGCGCCAGGGGTATTGAAAGTTCCGGGCGGCAGGTTAACGGTCACATCTTCATCCAACCTCATACCGACGAGCGACCCTGCCAACAAAGTTGCCTGCTTGCCCTTGGGAATCATCATTGCGGCCACGCCCGCCGCCACGCCAACCGCAATTCCTGGGCCTAGTCCTCCGGCTAGCGCCGCGCCCGCGGTGGGAGCCGCAAAAATCGCCAGTTGTTTCTTATGCGACGCGCCGCCGCCTTTCAGGTCCCCTTCCGGCCCGACGTTCAAACTCCCGTCCTCGGCGCTCGAGAAGACTTCCGTGAGTGATCCAAGAATCGCCACCTTCTCGCCGTTAGGCATCTCGATGGTATCGAATTCGACGCTGAGGTATCCACCCTTGCCGCGGTGCGCCGCCGCCTTCACTTCGTTGATGTGCCCAAGAATACGCACCCCTTTGCGAAGAACAGTAATGTCCTCCACACTGACAGGCTCAATCAACGTGGTAATCACCCGGTCGCCCTTCTTGGATGTCTTGGAATTAATCGAAGTATGCAGTTGGAGTTTAAATTCGGTGCCTTCGGGGATGGTAATCGCATTCAGATCATTCTGAAGAGCTTGCTGGCTCGTCTGGTCCTGCGCTCTGATCGTCGCAGCGCCGCCTGCAATCATGAGACCAGCCATGAGCAAAATCACCCAACGTTTCACGCGCGCAACTCTCATCGTCCATCCGCTCCCAAGAAGGGAAACCCCTCGAAGACTATTCTTATTTGACCATTAAAGACGCGCCTGCGTCAAAGAGAAAAAAGTCTACGTGGGACGCCATCGCTATCCGGCCCTGACATGCCACAACTCGCCGTCTTCACGTCACCGGCGCCCAGGCTAGCGCCTTGAATCCACACGCGTCAAAATGACCTTATCCTTTTCCTCATCATACAGATACGCGATTTCGACGCCCTGCCGCCGCGCCACCCGCCAGAAGGATTGATAAATCGCGCGCGAGGAGCGGCCGGGGAAATACTCCGGGACGCTCAGCCGCAACGCTTCACCGGGGTGGAGTGTTTTCAACTCCGCCACAATTTCCGCCAACTTGCTCTGCTTGCGCTTCACGATTCGCTGCAATTCTTTTGGAGCCTTGATCCGCTCAATCGGCATTTTCGATCACCTGCCAGTTGGACTTTTTTTGCCATCACGGAGATCACGCTTCCGTCCGAAACTCCATGATGCTATCAGAAGTCACCGTGTATCACAAGATTGATCCTGTCTCACGCATGGCCGCAGTTCCTAAATCTCGCCAATAGCTCGGATTGAACTGATAACAGGTGTCGCGCGTCGCTCATCGGTCTCACCGGGCTTAGCGTGGGCTGTCGAACCGACGTAATTCGACTGCGGAGGCCGGCGAAATAGCGCAGAGTTTTGCGTTTGGAACTCGTGGTATTTTTGTCCGGCGCGACGAAAAGCCGCAGAGTTTTAAGAATAAAACTCTGCGCTACAACGTGCGGGCCGCGGGGCGGCCTGCGGCCCTATTGCATACAGGATGGGCTATTCAAGGCGATAGTTGGGGGCTTCCTTGGTGATGATCACGTCATGCACGTGGCTTTCGCGGAGCCCGGCGCTGGTGATGCGCACGAATTGCGCGCTGCCTTGCAGCTCTTCAATTGTGGCGCAGCCACAATACCCCATTCCGGAGCACAAGCCGCCCACAAGCTGTGCCACCATGTCGGCAAGAGACCCCTTGTAGGGAACCCGCCCCTCGATGCCTTCTGCTACCATCTTTGACGCCCTCTGGCCCTCTTGCCCGTAGCGGTCGCCGGATCCGGCGGTCATGGCGCCGATGGATCCCATGCCGCGGTAGGTTTTGAAGCTACGGCCCTGATAAAGAATGGTCTCGCCGGGGCTTTCCTCCGTACCGGCGAAAAGGCTTCCGATCATCACCGCCCCGGCTCCAGCGGCGACGGCCTTGGTCACATCGCCGGAAAACTTCACACCGCCGTCGGCAATCAGCGGCACGCCCGCCTCCCTCGTGGCCCGCGAGCATTCGAGAATGGCGGTAATCTGCGGCACGCCCGCTCCGGTCACAATACGCGTGGTGCAGATCGATCCCGGCCCGATGCCCACCTTGACGGCGTCCACTCCGAGCTTCAGCAGGTCACGAGCGCCCTCGAAGGTGGCCACGTTTCCTGCCACAAGGTCAACCTCCGGGAACTTCCTCTTCACCGCTTTGACCGCCTCCATCACGCGGGCGGAATGCGCGTGCGCCGTATCAATGACCAGCACATCCACGTTGGCCTGGACCAACTCCCCGGCGCGCTCAAGAAAGTCCCCCGTCGCGCCAATAGCCGCGCCAGCGCGCAGCCGCCCGCGCTGGTCCTTTGCGGCGTTCGGGTACTTGATGCGCTTTTGAATGTCCTTGACAGTGATCAGGCCCTTGAGGCTGAAATCCCTGTCCACCACCAGGAGTTTTTCTATGCGGTGTTGGTGAAGGATTTTCTCCGCTTCTTCGAGGGTTGTCCCCACCGGCACGGTGACCAGGTTCTCCTTGCCTTTGGTCATCGCCGCCTCGACCGGCTGGTCAAAGCGCGTCTCAAAACGCAGGTCGCGATTGGTCAGGATGCCTACCAGCTTTCCGTCTGCCGTGACGGGGACGCCCGAAATTTTGTACCGCTTCATAATCTCCAGGGCGTCAGAAATCCGGCTCTCCGGGCTTACCGTGACCGGGTCCACAATCATGCCACTTTCGGAGCGCTTCACTTTGTCAATTTCATAGCGCTGGCGGTCGGGCGCCATGGTGCGGTGAATGATGCCGATGCCGCCCTGCTGGGCAAGAGCGATGGCGAGGCGTGATTCGGTTACGGTATCCATCGCCGCGCTGACAATGGGTATGTGGAGTGGGATATTCCGGCTGAAATGGGTGCGCGTGTCGGCTTGCGTGGGCAGAACGGAGGACTTGGCAGGGAGCAGCAGCACGTCATCAAACGTCAGCGCTTCCCGGATCGGACCCTCAATCATAACCCTCCTTAGTTCCTTACCCGCTCAGTGTTTGACTAAAGCAGTTCAACAATTCTGGGCGTACGTTACATGACGTTACATCGAGCCCGGTTTCGTCGTCATTCCCGCGAAAGCGGGAATCCAAAGCATTGCGCA
>JBOGJX010000535.1:0-16911 GCA_050745285.1 Terriglobia bacterium | reverse complement strand
ACCCTGGATGGGACGTGTTATGGCACGGTTGAAACCGTGCCCTTCCGTCCTGTTGACCAAAACGTTCAGAGCAAGGCCAGATGCCGCCTCTACAACTCCTGGCTAAATCTGCGGTCCTCGCGGTGGCCGCGGCGGACTCACGCTGCGCGCCAACAACAGAACGCCCAAAACAATCAGGGCCACAGGCCAGGTCCGCCCCAGCCTGAGGCGAGGCACATACTCATTCAGAAGAAACAGCACACCGAGTAAAATCAAAATGATAGGAAAGACAAAACCACCTCGAGCGCGATGCGTATCTCTCAATTTGGCTCAACCCCTCAGCCTTTTCAGATCTTCATCCAGGCGGCGGATAGCCTCACGGTGCTCAATCTCGCGCTGGTGGATTTTCCAATGGGCGTCCGTTTCAACGTCGTGAATCCTGGCAAAGCACACGAGAGCCACAATGATCACGACCACGGCAAAACAACCGAGCGGAATAACAACGCCTGGATTCATCATTCGTCCCTCATGGAATTCTGGCCGGAGTCAATAATCCCTCGGCGAGCCCAGCCCTCTCCCTTCGGGAGAGGGGACCGCGGGGAAGCAGTGCTCCCAATCGCGGTGGGTGAGGGCTTTGCCCGCCGCATAACCGCGGGGCGCGGCAAGCGGCGCCCCTATAAAGCGGTGGCAAGCCGCCGCACTCCATATCGCCGCCCGCTCACCGGGGCGTTGCATCCGCGGGCTGGCCTACGCGGGCCTTCTCGAGCTCGATCTTGGCCTTTTCGATCTCAAGCTCCTTCAGACGGCGTTCGTGCTCCATCTCACGGGCGCGAAGCTCCTGATGCGCCACAAGCTCCTTCTCCCGCATTTTGCGGACAGCGGAGATCGCCACGATGATGATCGCACACACAAAAGCGCCCAGGGGGACGAGCACACCCGGATTATCAAAACCCATTTCAGCCTCCTTCAAAATTCAGTCGAATGCCTTGACCAGCTCGCCGCAACATTTCTCAGAATGACAGCTTTTTGAGTTCGGCAGATGTTCGTAGCGCAGCATGACAATGAAGAGAGAGATTCACGTCACAGCTCCTTCGAGCCGCTTCCTGTCCCGGTTGTGCCGGGCCCTGGGTTTTGAGGCGATTCGGGCCGCGGATGCTGCGGCTTTTCGGGCCTCTTCATTTTTCTCTCGAGCAAGAAAATGCCAAAGATAATCAGTAAGACGGGCCAGAATCTGCCGACATCCGAAAAGACGTGAATTCCGAGATTATCGAGCAGGAAGAGAATACCGAGCGCAATGAGCACTACGGCGCCGCCGGGCGCCTTCACGTGCATTTCTCCGATGCCGAGCCATTCGTCCGTGGGCTGCCCCAACTGCTTGTGGCGCGCGGTCTGGTAGGAGTCAATCACCATGTAGCAATAAAAGGCAGCGGCTCCCAGGCCGAAGATGGTGTCAAACGGGCCGCTGGCACGATTGCTCAGCCCGATCAACGAGCCAAAAATCAGCACCTCGACGATAGCCTTCAGGATTTGCCCGTTATAAATGGCCCCGACGCCGGGAATGAAGCCCAGGAACAAGGCGAGCCCCGGCTGCGGCCCCATGTCACTACCAAAAATGGGAGGGATGGTGGACGACTGCATGCGCATGGCGAGGCAGCTCTCGCAATAGCTGACGCCGCGCACCTCGCGCCGGCACTCGGGGCACAAGGCGCGGCCGCAGTGGCCGCAGTACGCGACGGCCTCCGTCTCAGGATGGATTGAGCATTTCATAGGGTTGGGTTCCTTCTTCCCTTGGCTATTTTGCGGCAAAACCGCCGCTCGCTTCCGGGGCCCATGGGTCGCTAAAAGCGCATTTGCCAGCACTGGAAGGGCACGGTTTCAACCGTGCCGTAACATGCTTGTCATTCTCAGTGTCTCCGGCTGAGGCGATGGGCGGACTGCTCATCGCCTTAGACGGAGACCGTAAGACAGAAATGCCGCAGAGTTTTTACTACAAAACTCTGCGCTACACTCTCCGGGCGCAGATGGTGCGCCTTCCATGGCCAACTCGCCCGGCGCCTCTGGAGACTCGTCGGTGGAGGCGCTGCCCGGCGCCTTCAGATTCTTAGGGGTACCGGGCTGCACGCTGGGCTGTTGCCGGATATCTTGCAAAATCGACTGGACCTCGTACACAAAACGGATGTCGTAATAGTACTTCTCGGCTCGGGCCATGAGCATATGCCCCCGGCGGTTGACCCGGTATGCCCACGTGGCTGGGTTGACGTCCCGAAGGCTCATGCCCCGTAGGTTTACCTTGGCCGCATAGAGAATAAAGGAGAGCGAAAAAACAGCCATCGAGAGGCTATAGGCAATCTGTGGCCGGAACGCCGGGCGCGCCCACGCCACCAGCCGCTCGCGCAGGCCGGGCTTCCGCTCGCCGGTCGTTGCGCGCACGATGCGGGGGAGTAACCAAGGCGGAGGTTCCAGGTCCGCTGCGTCGCCGCAGGCCATCATGGCAAAGCGAACGTCCTCTAGCATGGCGCGGCACTCCAGGCACGCCTCCAGGTGAGCGTCCACATGCCGGGCGCGGGCGGCGTCCAGCGCGCCCTCAACGTAGTCGGTCATGAGACTTGCGAGCTCAAGATGTGTCATAACCTGCTACTCCAACCTCTCATTACTCAACATACGCTTTAGGATACGGGCAAGTTCCAATCTGCCGCGGTTTATACGAGACTTCACGGTGCCCTCAGGCACCCCCAGCACTTGGACGATCTCCGTATAGTCCATGTCCTGCAAGTCGCGCAGAATCACCACTTCCCGCATATCGGGCGAAAGCCGGGTGAGAGCCGCCTGCAGGAACTCCCGGCGCTCCCTGGCCTCGAGGCGCGCGGACGCCTCCGAGGACGCCGCAGCCCGCGGGTGGATTCCCTCGTCCTCGTCATCGAGCGAAGCATTGGCGCGGTCGTGGCGGGTGCGGCGGTAATGATCCACCAAATGGTTGCGGGCGACGCGGTTGAGCCAGGTGGCAAATTGCGCTTGCGCCGCATCAAAGGATCGCAGCGTTTGGAAAATTTTGATGAAGATTTCCTGGGTGAGATCCTCCGCATCCGTCACGTTTCCGGTGAAACGATAGCACAAGTTGTATATCTTGCGGTGGTGAGCCTTGAGCAATTCTTCCCAGGCCGGGCCGTCACCAGCCAGGCAGCGTATGACTAATTCCCGGTCTTCTGCCACTTGGGCTCTCCTGCGCGCGGCGGGAACACAAACCGGCGCAGCCTTCGGAGATCGCTATTCCATACGGTGCTAAAGGAACTTGTCGAGCATTGTACCAGAAACGCCGCCCCCGGAGGTTATCAAGCTGTGTGACAACCCGGTAGGCCGCAGTAGGGGCGGCCTTATGCCGCCATTGGACCATTGAGAATACGGAGCTTGTGGCGATGTAAAATCGCTGCTACGCCCTTCATGCGGGGTTTTTGAACAATCTGCTAATCTATGCGCCGTAGCAAATTCCAGCGACATCCACCATTAGTAACGGTGGCGTCCCGACGCCAGTTTTCCAGCGTTCGCAGAATAGGGCCTTCGCTAGGCAGTCCGGCGAGGATGAGGTTCGTAGGGGCGCCGCTTTCTGCGCCCGCGGACGTTGGGCGCAGCAAACAGCGCCCCTACAAGTCAAAAAACGGACGGTTTCGCACAGGAGCGCATGATACAATGGCGGCGATGCGCGACCCCAACTCCCACCGTCAGCACGGGGCAAGACACCCGTTCGGCTTTTTATTCCCCAACGAATTCGGCAAAGCCATCAAGCCACGCATCGCCTTGCTCTCACTATATTCCATGGTGGTCGGCCTCATCGCGGGATTTGTAGCCGAGGGCGTGCTCGAGTTGATCTATCTGTTCACCAACATTTTTTTCTCCGGTCATTGGTCTTTCAAGGTCGTGTATCCCGACGACTTTCATCTGGGTCTCTGGGTCATTCTGATTCCTGCCATCGGCGGAATCGCTGCCGGACTGATGATTCATTATTGGGAGCCTACACTCAAGGGTCACGGGACCCCGGAAGTGATGGAGGCGGTGCTGATCGGGCATAGCGTGCTCCGGTTGCGCGTCGGGATCCTGAAGCCCATCCTGAGCGCGCTGGTCATCGGCACAGGAGGTCCATTCGGGGCGGAAGGCCCCATTATCCAGACGGGCGGGGTGATCGGCTCGATCTTAGGGCAACTCCTGCGCCTGTCGCCTTACGAGCGCCGCATCCTGCTGGCCGGTGGCGCGGCGGCCGGTCTCGCGGCCACGTTCCTTTCGCCTTTCGCTGGAGTTCTGCTGGCCATCGAGCTGCTGCTGTTTGAGTTCAGCGCCCGTTCGTTCATTCCGGTCGCCATGGCGACGGTTGTAGCCACGGCGGTCGCGATCCTCTTCCGGGGCCCGGGCGCGCTCTTTCCCGCCCACCCTTGGGCGCTCAAGCACATGGGGGAGCTATGGCTTTTTGCCCTGCTCGGTCTCTTGATTGGGATCATCTCAGTGATCCTGATTCGAGTTCTCTTCTGGCTAGAGGACCTCTTTGATCACTTCCCCCTGAAGCCGGCGTCCGTCTGGGCGCCCACGATTGGCGCTTTGATCATGGGCTGCATTGGTTATTTTTTCCCGCACGTTTTCGGCACCGGCTACGACACCATCACCGCGATGCTGAATAACCATTTCCCCGCCGCAAAACTGCTGGAGATTTCCGGCGCTAAGTTCTGGGCCATGGTAATTTCGCTCGGCTCCGGCACCACGGGAGGCGTGTTCGCTCCGTCGCTGATCATTGGCGGAGGGTTTGGCGCCGCCTTCGGCGCCTTCTGGCATCACCTCTTGCCACAATTCACCTCCGACCCCGCCGCCTACGCGCTGGCCGGCATGGGGGCGCTTTTTGCCGGCACATCGCGCGTGCCGATCACCTCAGTTGTTTTCATGCTCGAGCTCAGCCGCAATACCCACGCCGCGCTGCCCTTGATTGTAGCCTGCTTCATCGCCGACCTTTTCACCCGGCTCTTCAGCGTTGATTCCATCATGACCGGGATGCTGCACAAGCGCGGATTGATGGTCTTCCAGGATTATTCAAGCCCCGTGCTGGTTGGATCTCAAATCGGGCAGGTCGTGCGCAGACAGAAGCCGGTGCCCGCGGATTTGGAGCTTGGCGTCGCGGCGCGGCTCTTCGCTCACGAACCCGGAGGAGAGGTGCTGGCTGTAGTAGAAACGGACGGAAAGCTTGCCGGGATCATCGAGGTCCATGACTTTCTTCACCAGGAGGAGAGCCGCCAGCTCAAGGTTCGCGACGTCGTCCGGGCGGATTACGTCGTCGCCCATCCGGAAGAACTTGTGCCCGCCGCCGCGCAGAAAATGCTCGCACGCCATGCCAACAACGTGGTCGTTGAAGAGGAGCATCGGCCGGTTGGAGTTGTGCGGGCTGCTGACCTGCTGCGGCTTCAGCATGGGCTTGAGGAAAAGCATCTTTTGACTTCGTTGAAGCCGTTGTTGGCGCGGCATGAGATAGAAGAAGGGAAGCCATGAAAAGAGCAATCAGCAATCAGCGGTCAGCAACACTCAAAACCCAGGCTTGCTGATGGCTAAGGGCTGATCGCTAATTATGCTTCCGGGGGCGGGACGTAATCTGACGCGGGGGATGTGGTCTCGATGGTGCCGCGAGCGTTCACCGCGGAGAGGATATCCGTCTTGGTGACGATACCTTCAAGGTGGCCGTCCGCCGAGGTGACCAGCAGCATGTGCTGGCCACTCTGGCTCATCAGCAGGCGCATGGCCTCCATCAGGCTGCAATCGGGAGGGACTTTAATGATCCGGCGCCCTGCCAGATCTCCTACCTTGCTGGAAGCCCATTTTTGTGGTGGAACTTTGCCGAGCGTCCAGAGTGAAACGACGCCCATCAGTTGGTCATCCTCAAAAACCGGGAACGCGGCGTGATGATGATGCTTGGTCACGCTGTCGGCAAACTCGCGCAGGTTGGAAGACGCCGGAACGGAAACCACCTGCTTCTGCATGACCTCGCGAACGGGGATTTGCCACACGTCAAAGCCCTTCACCCCTTCGTGCAGCCGCTGATCGCCGGACATCGAGGCCTCTCCCGAAATCGCATACGCCACGGCCGCGCCGATGAGCGTGGGAATAATGTAAGAGTGTCCCCCGGTCGCTTCGGCCACGAAAACCACCGCTGTGAGCGGTGTTTTGTAACCGCCGGCAAGAAAGGCTGCCATGCCGACGGCGGCGAAGAGATCTCCCGTATGAGCATGCACCACGGAAAAGCCAAAGGCTTTTCCGAAGCTGGCGCCGGTAAGGAAAAGCGGAACAAACGCGGCGCTCACTCCGCCCACGCCCAGAGAAAAGAGCGTCGCCGCAAGCTTGAGAAAACCGAAAACCAGAAGCTCAATCGAGCCATGCGCATGAAGCAGGATTTCATTCACCGCCTCATAATTTGGGCCAATCGGGATCAAGCCGCCGTGGTAGATGGAGATAAAGACCAAGCCGCACACGCCGGTCAGAAAACCGCCAATCGCCATTTTGACCCAGTGCGGGATCGAAACCTTCACCGCAAACGTGCGGGCCCGGCGGAACGTGATGTCAAACGCCATCACAACGCCGCCGCAAATGAGACCCAGCAGCGCGGACCAGAGCAAGTCGTTACCCGAGTACGTGCCGCTTCCCGACGCAAAATCAAACAGAGGCTTTGCTCCGAGGAATGCGGCTAAGGTCGCGAAGGACACCACCGACGCGATCAGCGCGGGCAGCAGCGCCTCATGCGCAAGGTCGTCTTTATAGGGCATCTCGAGGGCAAAGATGACGCCTGTCAGCGGCGCGCGAAATACGGCCGCCATCCCCGCCGCCGCGCCGCTGATCAACAGGATGCGGCGGTCTCGCGGCTCCAACTTGAGCCAGCGGAGTTTCGCCCAAAGCCAAGATCCGATCGCGCCGCCGCCATAGATGCTGGGCCCTTCAAGCGCGGCGCTGCCGCCAAAGCCGACCGTGGCGATGGCGGCTAGCAGCTTTGGAATTAAAGGCCGCATCTGAATATCGCCCTGATGCTCGTGGTAGGAACGGATGATTTCTTCCGTGGAGTGTTCATCCGGGTCGGGGGTCATATACTGCATGATGAGGCCGGCGATGATAAAACCCACCACAAGTCCGGGGATGATGACGCCAGGATGATCGAGATAATAGGAAAGAATGCGGGGCCACATCCAGCGAAGGATGATCTGGGCAATCAGCGTGATCACGAGGCCCGATGCCACGCCAATAATGGGCGCAATGATGAGCCATTTGTGCAAATCGCGGGAGTAGGTGGCCGAAAGGTCCTCGTGCACCAGCGCCGTATATTTGCGCAGTAGCGGGTGGTTTAAGAGTCGTGATTTTTTCGTTGTCATACAGTTTACTGATGCGCTTAGGGGCTGTTTCCGCATCCTGTTAAACAATTCATTCATACTTTTCAGGGTCCGGCGCGAACATCAGGGGGGCGCGTCTCCGGAATCGTGCAAGCTCCTTGCGGTGGAGAGCCGCAAGCTCCGCCAGCGTCCTCTTCCCCTCGGGAGTGAGCTCAACCCGGACGAACCGGTGGTCCAACGCGATCACTTCCTTGCTCACCAGGCCCCGCCGCTGGGCCCGCTCAACCAGGCCCACCACGGCGTTATGGCGCTCCTGCAAGAATTCCGCCAACTCTGAAATCGTCGCCCAGCCGCGACCGGTGTAGCCCGCGACGCCGAGCATCAGTTGGTGCTGTTGCGGCGTGATCCCGGCCGCTCGCGCGGCCTTCTCGCTAAACCGCAGAAACTGCCGCAGCTCGTATCGAAATAAGGCAAGTTGCCGGTCAATCGTCACACCCGTTTGCCGCGGGCGCTTTGTTGTGGTTTTTTTCACCTTGCGGACGATTGTATCACAACATGATGTTTCGTTTTGAATTTCGCGCTGCGGCTGGCGGACGTTAAGGGATGCAAGGAAAACCATCACGGCAAGGCGTTCACTTTCCTGCGCGAGCGCGCACAGCGCCATGTTGGCCCACGATTGAGTTTGCCGGGCGCTCCAGCGTGGCAGAAGCCAGGTCAACATCCGCCATCGGGATGATGCGCGCCGGGCCTAAGCCCTTCAACGCATTCTTGAATCCGGCCGCGTTTCCCACCAGGACAATCACCGCGCTTCCAGGTTTGAGGTAATCACGCGTGGCGGCCCACACTCCGTCTATCGTGAGCGCGCGAATCTTTTGCGCCTTCTGGTTCCACGTATCGAGCGGCAGATCGTAGACCATGAGGTCAAGGATGTGCTCCGCGATTTGGGACGACGTCTCAAAATCCAGCGCCATGTTGCCGACCAGATAATCCTTGGCATTGGCAAGTTCGTCTTGGCTGATCGCGCGGCTGTCCATACGCTTCATCTGGCGGAGGATGAGATCAACGGCCTTGCCGGTTTCGGCCGTGCGCGTGGAAGTCTTAATCTCCCAGGCTCCCTCGCTGCGATAGCACACGAGGCTGCTGGACGCGCCGTACACCAGGCCCCGGCGGGTTCGTAATACCGTAAACAACCAGTTCTCCGCCGGCCCCCCCAGCACCTGGTTGGCAACGGTCAGAGCGTCATAGTCCGGGCTTGAGCGGTTAATCCCCACGTTGGCCACGCGGATTTCGGTTTGCACGGCGTTCGGGTCGTCGATCACGACCACGCGGCGCGATTTGGGCGCGGCAAGCGGCGCAGGCTGCGGATTAGGCAGCGCTTCGCTGTCCTTCCAGCCACCGAAATATTTCTGCGCCAGATCGAAGGCCCGCTCGGTCCCGATATCCCCCACGACCACAAGAATTGCATTCGAAGGTTGATAATAGCGGTCATGAAAGCGTTCGAGGTCCCGGCGGGAGAGACTCCGCACCGACTCCTCAACGCCATTAGCGGGGTGGCTATAAGGAGTTCCCCAGAACACCTCGCGTTCAAGAAGCGTATCGGCAAGGTAGCCAGGGTCGCGCCGGAGGATCTCCAGCGCTGAAATAGTCTGGCGGCGCAGCCGGTTGATCTCAGCCGGCGCAAAAGCCGTGTTGATCACCATGTCGGAAAGCAGGCTAAAGCCCTCCCCGGTGTGATCGCTCAGCACGCTGAGGCTGGCCCATGAGTCATCCCACTCAGCGCCCGAATCAAACATCGCGCCCATGCCGTCCACAGCCTCCGCAATCTGCTGTGCGGTCCGGGTCTTTGTGCCTTCGTTGAGTAAGGAAGCAACGAATTGAGCCGTTCCCGGAAGCTGCGAAGTGTCGGCTTCGGCCCCAGTTCTGGTGGCGAGAGTCAGGGTGACGGCCGGAAGCCCGTGACTTTCGAGCACCACCACCTTCAATCCGTTGGCAAGCGCCCGGATGGACGGCATAGGGATGGTCACGGGAGCTGGTGGCGGCACAACCGGAGGCAAATCGCGCGCCGGAAGAGAGCATGGTACAAGCCATCCGCAGATGGCGAGCAGCATCGTTATCGAGATAAGACGGAGTTTCATAATCATGGTGGCGGAACGAGGCCCATGCCTTGCCTGCTTCGTAGGGGCGCCGTTTGCTGCGCCCACTGGTTTTGGGTGCGGCAAGCAGCGCCCCTACGAAGCAGGATACACTTCAACCAGCGTCATATTGCGATCGGTGAAATACTTCCGCGCCGCGCGCGCGATGTCAGCCGCGGTCAAGCCCATGAACCGGTTGATTTCCGTATTGAATAAATCCGGATCATTGAGAATCACGGCATCGTACCCGAGCGCGTCCGCTTTGCTCTGGGCGGTCTGGCGGTTCAGGATAACGTCTCGCAAGACCTCATTCTTGGCGCGCTCGACGTCTTTGGGCGGAATCACGCCGCGCTTGAGCCGCTTGAGCAGCCCGGCCACCGCCGCCTCACCCTCGTCCGGGCTATGCCCGGCGTTCATCACGGCAAAGATAAAGAACAGGTTCGGCATCTCGCTGAAGCTGCCCTCGCTATCCACCTGCATGGCAATCTGCTTTTGGTAGACCAGCCGTTTGTAAATCCAGGAGCTTTCACCGTCGGCAAGAATCTTGGCGGCAAGCTCCAGCGGATAGGCGTCCGGCGTTCCATCCGCCGGAATATGGTAGCCTTCGACAAAGGCGGGCAGCGAGACCGCCTGCGTCAATTTCACCACGCGCTCCGCCGTCTGCGCCGGCTCCAGCGCGTAATCTCGCGGGATCGGTAGGCGTCCGTTTGCGAGCGGACCGAAATACTGTTGAATCCATTTCACCGCTGCGCTTTCAGCGAAGTCGCCTACGATCACAATGGTGGCATTATCCGGAACGTAGTACGTGTCGTAAAACGACCGCACGCTGCTCACGTTCGCGCGCTTGAGATCCCCCGTACTGCCAATCGGGCGGTGGCGATACGGCGAGACGGTGAAGGCGTGTGCGTAAAGCGTCTCCATGACGTCGCCATAGGGCTGGTTGCCAAAGCGCTGCCGCGCTTCCTCTTGCACGACTTCTCGTTCGTTTTTGAAAGTGGAATCCGTGATCGTGAGATTGCGCATGCGGTCAGCCTCGAGCCACAAAACCACGGGCAGGTCCACACTGGGCACGGTTTCCCAGAAAACGGTGGCGTCCACTGTGGTGTAGGCGTTGTCGATGCCGCCGGAGCGGACAACGTAATTGGAAAATTCCTCCGGCGCCAGATTGCGCGTGCCGTCGAACATCAGGTGCTCGAAGAGATGCGCGAAGCCGGTCATGCCCGGCTTTTCGTCGCGCGACCCCACGTGGTACCAGACCTGCACATCGACCACCGGCGCTTGACGCTCTTCTGCCATCACCACGCGCAAGCCATTCGGAAGAAGATAGGTGTGAATGGGAGTGTAGGGAGGCTTTGCTTCCGCCGCGGCGATCGAAGCGGCTCCTGCAGTCAATGCGAGACAAAAAAAGACCAATCTGGCCAATCTGACCCGTGACAATGTGCTCGGGCGGGGGGTTAACGGCCAGTGGGAGCGCGCGCGGCGTGTTGATTGTTCTTGCCTGCCACGTGATGCCGCACGCGCCTCCCTGCCGCAATTTCCCATGTCTTCCTTTCTACTACGCCAGCTTCCGGGCTGGCAATGATTTGCTATGATTAGCTGCGGCCCAAGGTTCGGGGGGAGTGAAGTAGCGCAGAGTTTTGCCTTTAAAACTCTGCGGTGTTTGCGCTGATAAATACGGAAAAGCCGCAGAGTTTTAACGACAAAAATCTGCGCTACTGCTTTTTTGGCTGGTCATGACCGCCATCCGCCGGAGAACAAGCCGCAGAGTTTTAAAGGCAAAACTCTGCGCTACACCTTTTCGGCTGGTCATGGCCGCCGCCCGGATCGAGATGACGTTCAAGATTGTCCGTAACCGTTGCGGCCCCTGTCTCGTCATAAAGATCAGGCGGCGGTGAGTCAGTGCGCTCCAGTATTATATTGAGAGGGGTTTCAATATTGATGGGCCATATCACGCCACAACACTACCCTAAGGGGCCGCTGCGGCCACTCGCTTTTTTGCTTCTTGCTTTCTTGCTGCTCCTGCGCTGCCCGCTGCTTCGGGCTCAATCTTCTCTGACTCCTCTGGCGCCTTCGGGCGGAACGCTCACAGGGCAGGTGTCAGGGCCGGGCAACGTTCCGGTGCCGGGAGCGAGGGTTATTCTTTTCAACCCGCAGACCCGGTCGCGAAAAGAAACCTGGTCTGATTCTTCTGGAAACTACACGTTCACCGGCGTTCCGGCGGGCCAGTATCGCGTGGTTGTGATGCTGGTGGGTTTCCGGCCCTCGCTATTGGGGCCAGTGGACATCCCCGCGGGGGCATCCATGCGAGTGAACGCATCGCTCGCCCTCGCGCAGCCCAGAGAGCCTTCGAGCTTTGGCAACCTCGGAACAGGGGCGAATGGCGGGCCGGGTGGAAACGCCGGCAAGGGCGCTTTGGCGCAACGATCCAATCAAGCTGGAACGGCTGGAACGGCTGGAGCGGTTGGCACGGCTGGCCAGAGCGGCCAATCTATTCCCAGCGCGGGAGGCGCGGCGGGGCAATCGAGCGAGCAGGAATTAAGCAGCATCATGGGCGCGGCGGCGTCTGGCGGGGGCAGCGGGGCAAATGCCGGCCTGCGCTTTTCTCAAGATGACACATCCGCCGCCGGCGCGACTCAAGCCGCAGGCGAAGTGGAAGCGGCGGGCGGCTCGACAGATGCTGGCGGCTCCGCCGGCGCGGGTAATTCCTTCTTGCTTTCGGGCAACGTGGTGGACGCCACCGCTCCGGCCATGCAGCGCGGCGGCATGAGGCGTTACCAGCGCTTTGGAGGCGGAGGTCCGGCCGGCTCGCCCTTTGGGGGCGGCGGGGGTGGCAGGGGGTTTATCTTCTTTGGCGGGGGCGGCCGCCCTCGCGTGAACCGCCTGCGCGGAAATTTCTTCGACAACTACACCAATTCCGCGTTTGACGCGCGCCCGTTCGCGCTGAACGCCCCTCCCCAACCCAAATTGGCTTCTTACCGCGAGCAGCTTGGCTTCTCTTTGGGAGGGCCGCTGACGATTCCGAAGATCTACAACGGGGGCAACAAAACCAGCTTCTTCGTGCATTTCAATACGACGCGCGCCAAGACACCTTACAACCTTTTTGAATCCGTCCCCACCTTGGCCGAGCGTGGCGGGGATTTCTCGAATACGCTGATTACGTCGGGTCCCTTTGCCGGGACGGTTCCAACCATTTTCAAACCCTCGGGATCTCCTGGTCCGCGGACGCCGTTCCCGGGCAACCAAATCCCCTCCACCATGATCAATTCGGCAGCCGCCGGGCTGCTCGCATACGTTCCATTACCCAACCTCGCCGGACAAACGCAAAACTATCACGTCCAGGGATCGCTCCCGCTGTCCAATCAAATGATCATGGGCCGGATTGGCCAGCAGTTCTCGGCGAAGGACAACCTTTCGGTCTTCTACTTCTATAATTCCTCCCATACCCATGGCGTCACCAACTTCCCGGACATCACTTCTGAGACCACGACGCGCAACCAGAACCTGAGCGTCACCGAATCGCACACGTTCAGCCCGCACCTGGTGAATATTCTCTCGGCCAATTTCAACCGGACGCGCTCTGACGCGGTGAATCCCTTTGCATTTAAGCAGAATATTGCGGGCGAGCTTGGCATCTTAGGTGTCTCGCAGGATCCCATGGATTGGGGCCTTCCCTCGATTGGCTTTACCAACTTCAGCGGACTTAGTGACGTCGCCCCGTCTCTTACGCGCAATCAGACTTTCCGTTTTTCGGATTTTGTCATCATCAACCGCGGCAAGCACAACCTGCACGTGGGCGGCGACGTTTCCAAGATCCAGGTGAACACCCTGAGCAATCCCCAGGCGGCGGGCAGATTTTCTTTCACCGGCTATACCACAAGCGATTTCACTTCTCAGGGCACGCCGCTGCCGGGTACGGGCTACGACTTGGCCGACTTTCTGCTGGGGCTTCCTCAAACCACTTCCGAGCGGTTCGGCTCCAGCGCCAATTATCTCCGCTCTTCACGCTATTCCGCTTACGGCAGCGATGACTGGAGAACCACCAATCACTTAACGCTCGATCTGGGCGGCCGCTGGGAATACGCTGCGCCCTTCACCGAGAAGTATGGGCGTCTTTCGGATCTTAACCTGGGCCCGGGGTTCTCAACCGCAGGCGTGGTCACCGGGCAGAAGCCTGGCTCGCTGCCCTCGTCCCTCCTTCATGGTCATGCGGACCACGCGGCGCCGCGTATCGGGATTGCATACCGCCCCTGGATTTCTCACAGCCTTGTGGTCCGTGCGGGATATGGCATCTTCTACGACGAGTCGGTCTATCACGGGCTGGTGGACAATCTTGTGAATCAAGCCCCGTTTGCTACGACGAGCACATTGGTAACAAGTCCCACGCAGAACCTCACGCTTCAGAACGGATTCCCCGCCATCAACCCGGGCGTGGTGCATAACACGTTCGCGGTGGATCCCTTCTTTCTTACCCCTTACGCTCAGAGCTGGAACCTGATGCTTGAGCAGGACCTCAGCCCGAGCTATGTGCTCTCTATGGCTTACATTGGCACCCGCGGCACGCACCTGAACTTGCTGCTTGCGCCCAACGTTGCCGTGCCCGCCACCAGCGGCTCCGGCCAGGGATTGATCCCGAACGCCCAGCCATTTGAGTATGAAACCTCGGGCGCCGAGTCTAATTACAACGGCCTTCGCGTGAGCCTGCGCCATTTCTCCCGCAAAGACTTTTCGTTTTTTCTGAATTACACGTACTCCAAATCCATGGACAATGCCTCAAGCGTGGGTGGGGCCGGGGGCTTGCCGGTGCAGAATCCGTTCAATCTCCGCGCTGAGTGGGCGCTCTCGAGCTTTAATCCCACCCACAGCGTGCGAGCCTTTACCCGCTATCAACTGCCCTTTGGCGACCGCAAACACTTCCTGAACCACGGAGGCGCCATGGCGAAGATTCTCGGCAACTGGTCTTTGAGCGACGTCACCTCTTACAGTTCGGGGCTGCCCTTTACCGCGATGCTCTCCGGCAACCTAAGCAACAACGTGAAGGGCTCGGCTCCGTTTGGCGGCTTGCGCGCGCAGGCCACCGGCCTTCCCGTTTCGCTCTCCGGCTCCGCGCAAACGACCCTCGCTTACTTCAACACGCTGGCTTTCGCGCTTCCCCCGGCCGGCGAGTACGGCGACGCCGGACGAAACACCATTCCGGGAATTCCGTCGCTCAACTTTAACGTGGCCGTCGACCGTCTGGTCACCATTTCGCGCGAGAAGGGACTCTCGGCGGATTTCCGCGTGGCATCGAACAACACCTTCAACATCGTCAACTATGAAGGCTTGGCGACGACGGTGAACTCGAACACTTTCGGACGCGTTCTCGGCGCCGGCAGCATGCGGACCATCAGCTTGTCGATGCGATTCAGATTTTGAGCGGCCGGCGATGCGGACATCACTGCTGCGGCGAAGTAGCCACGGCACAATTTGTGTGCCGTGGGATTTTTCTCTAATCCGTCCCGGATTATTCGTAAATCGGATGCAGTGTCAGGGGAGCGGGGTTTTAACCCCGCCGAAAGCGTCTTCCAATGCCGCCTGCCTTGCCCCTCCCCTGACTGATAAGCCGAGCTTGGTGAATAATCCAGGCCGAGAACCCACGGCACAAACACCGTGCCGTGGCTATCACTCACGACAATGGCGGTCATTTGCCGCGCCTACAAGGTCATTTATGAATCATCACTCTGATCCAAGAAACAACGGTTCCGTGCGTCACAGGCCCGCGCTATTGCTGACAATGATTGCGTTGGCGCTCATTGGGTATCTCATCTTCCCTCCCGCTCCGGCAACGGAGGCGCAGAATCAAACCTCTCAGGCCACTCAGACCACATCGGGCCAGCCTGCAGCAAAGACACCGCAAGTCGGATATCAGAATCAGGAAATGCAGAGCAACTACGTCTTCCACGTCGAGCGCAATGAGGTGCTGGTTGATGTGCGAGTGACCGATCACAAGGGGCAGCCGGTCACAGACCTTAAGGCGAGCGATTTCAAAGTGTTTGAAGATGGTGTGCCGCAGCAAATCGACTCCTTCAATCTTGAAAACGTGCAGAAGCTGGAAACGGCGGAGGGTGCGAACGGCAAGCCGGCGGAAATCAACCTGTCCACCGTGCCCGACAACACGTCCCAGGAAACACTGAACCATCTGGTGCAGAACCATCGCATGATCGTGCTTTACTTTGACCTTGCCTCGATGCAAATCGACGACCTGATGCGCGCGCTGAAATCCGCGCAAGATTTTATCAATACGCAACTGACCCCGGCGGACCTCGTGGCCGTGGTGACTTATAGCAGTGACCTGCGAGTGGTGCAACAGTTCACCAACGAGCGCGACGCGCTCAGCAAAGCAGTCAAGAGCATTGAAATCGGACCGGCGTCTTCGCTCGCGTCGAACGGAGGCGTGGGCGCCGCCGACAGCACGGACGCTGTGGGAAACACCGTCGTCACCCAGGACGTGGGCGACGCCTTTTCTCCTGACGAGACCGAATTCAATATCTTCAACACGGACGAGAAGCTCTCCGCGCTCGAATCGCTCGCCGAATTGCTCCGCCGCGTTCCGGGCCGCAAATCGGTAATCCACTTCTCTAGCGGAATCGAGCAGACCGGCGTTGACAACGAGGCGCAGCTCGAAGCCACGATTGACGCGGCCAACCGGGCGGATGTTTCCTTCTACACGCTCGACGCGCGCGGCTTGCTGGCCATGCCGCCCGGCGGTGACGCATCGAGCGCCAGCCCCTCCGGCACGGCCATCTACGGCGCCGGCGCCGTATCTTCCCAGATTTCCTCGCTGCACAATAGCCGCGAGACGCTCTCGACGCTGGCCACCGAGACGGGTGGGCGCATGTTTCACGACCTGAATAACTTTGCGCCCGTGTTCAAAGACGTGCAGGCGGAAAACTCCACGTACTATTTGATTGGCTACGCTCCGTCAAACCGCAAAACCGACGGCAGGTATCGCCGCATCCGGGTGGAGCTGGTTGACCAGCATGGTCTGAAAGTTGAGGCTAGGCCCGGTTATTACGCGCCCAAGAATTTCCACCAGTTCTCCACCGAGGACAAAGAAGTGCAGCTCCAGCAAGCGATGGGGTCTGAAATGCCATTCCTCGATCTTCCTTTGGCGGTCCAGACTGCCTACTTCCGCCAGCCAGATGGGCATTATTACGTGGTGCTGGCGGCGAAGGTTCCCGGCTCGGCGATTCCGTTCCATGAGAAGTCAACCAGCCATCAGACGCAATTTGACTTCGCCTGGCGTGCAACCGATGCGGCCGGCAAAGTGGCTGGCGCGCTGCGCGATACGCTGCCCGTTAAGCTGAACGCTGCCACCTACCAGCAAGTGCTCAAGGGCAACATCCTCTATGAGGGCGGCATTGTGCTTCCGCCGGGCAGCTACAAACTGAAGGTGGTGGTGCGCGAGAATCAAAGCGGAAAGA
>JBOGJX010000534.1:0-7495 GCA_050745285.1 Terriglobia bacterium | reverse complement strand
GGCTTTGGGCGCAGCAAGCAGCGCCCCTACGAAACGCCAATCGGCGGCCTGCCGCGGCCAAAGTTGGTTAGACGTGGACTACAGCGGAAACGTTACTCGGGGACAAGAAATGGATTTAGTCAGATCGTCGGCCCGGACTGCACAACGGTCTAACTCTTGGTGGCGGTCGTCGCTGGGGCCTTTGTAGCTTCCGAATTCCCGCCGTCTATTGCGGAATCGGCCGCGCCGGATTCGGATGGTCCGGTGATCGCAGTCCGCGGGGGCTCTTTGTCCTTGCGGTCCAGAACCCGCCCGATCCCCTCCTTGAGCTGCTGAAAAATGGAGTGCGGATCGAGCGAAGCATCGATCACCTCGAAGGCGAATTCTTGCGCGAGGATGTCAAACTGGCTGAGCAGCCCCATCTGGTATTTGCGAAAACTCTCGTACATATCCTCGCTCGGGTGCAAGTCCATGCCAGCCTCCCAGTAGTCAAACCCCCGCGAGAACACGACGCGCGGAATGAGGTCATCCACACCGATGCGCAAGTAGAAGATCGCGTCAGGCTTCAGGGCAAAGCTGTAGAGATTGTGGAGCCACAACGGATCAAGCCCGCGCGCGAGCGCCCGCGCCATCAGCGAGTAAATATACCGGTCCGTCAGCACCACAAAACCCGCTTGCAGAGCCGGGATGATTTGCTGGATCAGCCGGTCGGCAAAGTCCGTCGCATAGAAGAGGGAGAGCGTGATCCGGCCGAGCGTATGGCCTGTTTTAGCTTTCTTTATGCCCTTGCCGGCAAGGACGGAGCGTCGGATGCCCGTATCCACCACGGCGTGGCCCTGATGTTCCAGCCAAGGCTTCACCATGTCCATTTGGGTGGAGCGTCCGACGCCGTCGGTCCCTTCGATCACAATCAGTTTCCCGCTGAGGTCAGCCAGGTTGACTCCCGGCACGACCACTCCGTAGGCTTCTCTCACGGCGCCACCCTCAGTCGCTTGGCTTGCTGCAGGCGGGCTTTGACGGTAAGCCGCATCTGCGTCTGTTGCTCTTCAATCGGCAAAGTCGCGTCGAGCACGGCGAGGTCAAATTCCCCAATCATCTTTTCGTATTCTTCCACAATGCGGCCCTGGAAAAGTCTGAAGCTTTCGTCGGGCTCATCCGAGAGGTTCAGGTCCATGCCCGCTTCGTAATACTTGAACCCGTTACGGCCGGTGTGCAACCTTTTGATCGAAACCTCGAGAGGAATGCGGAAATAAAAAGCCACGGTAGGCTTGACGGCAAAGGAGTAAAGCTCGCGCACCCACTTCGAGTCCATTCCGCGCGCCACGTCACGCGCAAATGCCGTGTAGATGTAGCGGTCGCAAAGCACCACTGCGCCCGCCTTCAGGAGAGGAATGATGTTGTGCTCGATGCGATCAGCAAAATCCGTGGCATGGATCAAGCTGAACGTCGAGGGCGAAAGCATCTGCCGCTTCTTGCCACGCTTGGTGACGCCACGGACGAGCGGGGACGAGTTCCACTCGCTGAAGACGACCCCATATCCTTCGCTCTGCAGCCATTGATACAGCAAATTGAGTTGCGTGGATTTTCCTGAACCGTCGATGCCTTCAACGATAAACAGCTTGCCCGGAAAGCGATGCTCCCCATAGCGCTTCATCTAAATCTCCATGCTACGTTCGGTTCGCGCCTCAAAATGGACACTGGATTATTTTACACCGAGGGGGCGGAATTGCCCTTGCGATACGATGATGGGCATGGCGGCGCCGAACGCTACGGCGATGTCGCCTGCCATCCTACTGCCGTAGGGGCGTTGCTTGCTGCGCCCGTGAAAGGCCGCAAGGGTCATCCCCTGTCCCGGTGCAGGTCAAGCGCGCAACGGAGGCAGCAAGCAGCGTCCCTACGCTTTATTTTCATAGTGTTGGGCATGTCGCCGAGCGACCTGCCCGTTCGCCATGAAGCTCATTGCCAGGAGTCCGCACCGAGCGCTACCCAAACGCCTTCGCCGGAGTTATGATGGGGGCACGTTGCGGGCAAAGCAGGCGGAGGGCTTTGGCATCCCGCGAGCACATCGTCTTTCGCTCCGCACCATTCCGGCTGTAACTCTAAAGGAGGTCGCCATGCCGCTCAACCAAATCCATCGATTACTTTTCGGCAAGATCCCAAACGTGTCCGTTGAAGACGCGATGAAAATTTACAAGCGAGACCATTTCAAGTGCCAGTATTGCGGCTTGGATGGTCTCGAGAGCTTTGAGAACTGGATGGTCATGACGGTCGATCATATTCATGCCTATGCGAAAGGAGGCTCGCTCCAGGCGGACAACCAGGTGACGGCCTGCCAGCCGTGCAATACCATCAAGGGTACGCACGATTTTACAACACTTGGCGAAGCTAAGAAATTCGTGCAGGAGAAGCGTGCGGAGTGGCATGAGATTTACAAGCAGCAGTCTCATTCCGCGCGCCAAGCGGCGCCATCGCGCGCCAGCCACGCGAAGGCATGAATCACTCCTTGGCATCAAGTAATCCGAAGACTCAGCGGGGCCGCGATGCGCGGTGCGCTGAGCGGACGCAGGATTGTTCCCTGCGCCGCGGCATGATGATTTAACCCAGGGCTCCGACCCGCGCGTCCTCTTCACTTGTATAAACGCTGAGTTCCTCGACGGCCAAAGGCGGCTGATTCCGGCGCACGGCGTAACGCGCAATGAAATAACCAAGAACGGTGGCGGCGAAAACGTCAGATGGAAAATGGGAAAGAAGCGTGATACGGGAGAAGCCGATGACCCCTGCAAGGCCGTATGCCGTCCATGGCGCCCAGCGGTGATGACAATAACGGATGGCGAAGACGGTGGAGATGGAGATCGCGGCGATCATGTGCCCGGAGGGAAAACTGCCGTGGCCCCCGTACCAAGCCCCCTTATCCTGAAACCACGCGTCCAGGAAATGCCCGTAGTTCTGAATGTCTTGCGGACGGATGCGGCGGTCGATTCCCTTAAGCATCTGCGTCAGTAATTCGGAGCTCAGAATCGCCTCAAAGGCAAGGAAGAATGTTTGACTTAAATAGCGATCCCTTCTAACCAGGCCGATGAAGAGCGCTGAAATCATCACGATCCACATAGCCGCCGCCGCGTGATGGCCGCTGACGATCACATTGAATGCAAAAAACAGGTGGGTGTGACGGAAATATGCCGGGTCGCGCGGGTCAATCATGAATAAGAGGCCCGTGATCAATAGAAAAAGCGCCGTGGGGCGCCAATACCTTCCTTGCCAGAGAAGCCGGGGAAACGACCAGATCGCCACCTGGTCCCGCAGCACGTTCCGAATGAGACGGAAGAGAAGGACCACGCCCGTCATGCCCAATCCGGCCGCATTGGAATGCAGGGCGTGCCCTGGTTGGGCGAGGCTGCCGTTAAATGCTCTTTGTGTTCCGGTCGCGCGCATGCCGTGTGGGCGTATCGCTGCGCGAACCCATTCAAGGCGGTTCACGAGGGGTTCAAGCACCTCCCGATTCTAGACGACGTGAGAAAGGGCTGCAAGCGGAATATCATCGCAGCCGTATTTACCTCCGCGTCGGCGGCCACTCACCAAGTCCGCCACTTTGCAAAGCAAACCCGGATAGCCCGGAGTTCCTGTTTTTTGGAATCGGTACAGCCCGGACTATTTCCTCCCGGAAAGCCACAAAGTTTAGACTTCTGAAGTTGCAAAACTTGATGCGAATGAATCAAGTTTTCGGTTATGCCTTTGGCACTCTGCCACGGAACACGTCTTGTGGGTCTGAGGCGTGCTTGTAAGCCCGGAGGGCGAGGTTTTAAACTCCGCCTTCCCACACGTGAATACTTGACTCATTTGTATCAAGTTTGACGATTCTACGAGTCTCGAAACACGACTCTTGACCGCAAACCCCGCCGGGATGCGGCCTTTTGGGTGTGGCTCTTGACAGGCGAAGGGAGTGCGGCATATACTCCTAACCGCGTTAGGAATCTATATGGATAGGCATGCTCAAATTCTTCCCGGCATCCTCGACCTTTTAATTCTCAAGGCGGTCTCTCTGGGACCCTTGCACGGCTACGGTGTTCTCCTGCGGATTGGGCAGATTTCCAAAGGGGCTCTGGTGATTGAGCAAGGAGCGCTCTATCCGGCTCTGTTTCGCTTGGTCCGCCAAGATTTACTGAAAGCTACGTGGGGCATCTCGGAGAATAACCGGCGAGCTAAGTATTACGAGCTTACGGCGGCTGGCCGAAAGCGGCTGCGAGAGGAAATGGAAGGTTGGAACCGGCTCGTGGCCGCCATAGGGACCGTCCTCAGTGCACGGCCGGAGTTCCGGTAGCGCAGACCTGCGTTTTTCAGGTCTGCGGCTTGTGCTGGTCCAAACGAAAGGCGGCAGACCTGCAGACAACGCAGGTCTGCGCTACTGTTTCTGCCGGCACACGGTCGGAAGAGATATGAAGCTCTTGTCATCGGTCCGCACACTTTTGTCTTTTGTGTTCCGGCGCGCGCGCGTCGAACACGAGATGGAAGAAGAGCTTCGCTCCCACGTGCAACTCCGGGCGGATGATCTGGAGCGGTCAGGACTCACTCACGCGGAGGCAGAGCGCCAGGCACGCGTGGAGTTTGGCGGCTATCAACGGTACAAGGAAGAGTGCCGCGAGGCGCTCGGAACGCGATTGTTGGGAGAACTCATCGCAGACGTTCGCTACGGCTTGCGGCAGTTGCGGCGCAATCCCGGCTTCACCGCTGTCGCCGTCATTACCCTGGCGCTCGGCATCGGGGCGAATACGGCAATTTTCAGCTTGGTTGAGGCGGCCCTGTTTCCTCCCTTTACTGTGAACAACCCGAACAGGCTGGCTGGAGTCTACACGAGCGGCCCTGACGGAACCGGTTACAGTTCCACTTCCTATCCCGATTACGTCTATTACCGTGACCACAATCGAGTGTTCTCCGGCTTGATGGCATACGTACATACAGGGCTGCGCTGGACCCACGGAGATCAGACCACTTTCCCGTGGGCCGCCGTCGTCTCCGGCAATTACTTTAACGTCCTGGGAGTGAAGCCTTTTATTGGGCGGACTTTCCGCCCTGAAGAAGACAGCGTTGGCGGCGCTTCCGCAGTCGCGGTTGTGGGCTATCAATTCTGGAGACGGCAGTTGGCGTCGAACGCGAATGTTGTTGGAACGGCCTTAGTGCTCAATGGCCGCACTTTCACCATCGTCGGCGTTGTTCCTAACAACTTCGTAGGCGTGGACCTCGCATGGGGAGGAATACCAGACATTTGGGTCCCCATGTCGATGCAGTCCGTGGTGCTGCCGAGCCCCGTCAACTTTGACCTGCTGCACTCGCGCCAAGCTCGATTTCTCCTCGTCATGGGCAGGCTGAAGCCTCGCGTCAGCTTGGAGCAAGCCAAGACAAATATGAAAGTGGCAGCCCGCCAACTTGCGGAAACCTATCCGGTCACCGATAAGGGGCGAACTGCGCGTGTGCTGACGGCAAACGAATCAAGGATGTGGCCCGGCTGGCGTGAGTCCGTGGTTCAGGTGTTGTTGCTTCTGGGAGTTGCGGTTGGCTTTGTCCTGCTGATTGCCTGCGCGAACATCGCCAATTTGCTTCTGGCAAGGGCCGTGTCGCGGCAGCGGGAGACCGCTGTCCGGCTCGCCTTGGGGGGCAGCCGCAGGAGAGTCATACTGCAATTGCTGACGGAAAGCGTTCTGTTGTCCATCCTTGGCGCAACGGCAGGCTTGCTCTTTGCACGCTTGCTTGTCGAAATCATTCCGTCATTCGAGATGACTTCCCACATGCACATGAATTTGAATTTAAGGCTGGATTACCGTGTCTTCATCTTCACGCTGATTCTTTCACTGATCACTGCTCTCATTTTCGGGCTGGTCCCGGCTTTCAAAGCTTCAAATATTAATTTGAGCCAGTCGCTCAAGGAAGGATCTCATCGTTCATCGGCAGGAGCCAACGGCCGGGGGCTGCGCGATGCGATTGTTGCAATCGAAATGGCCTTCGCCTTCTTGTCGTTGATCGGCGGGGGCCTCTTCGTTCGGAGCTTGCTTCATTTGGAGAGCGCCAATCCCGGTTTTGAACCAGATAACATCCTCGCGGTCACGGCATCGTTGTCTCCCCGGCAATACTCTCCCGCGCAGGGATCTCGATTTTATGCTCACTTGCTCGATCGGGTTTCAAGTTTACCGGGCATCCGTACCGCATGCCTTGCAGGGTTCCGTCCCCTAACTACTCTTCGTACCACCAGACACATCACTCTGGAGGGGCAGGAAGAGCAGAACTTAGACGCAGGAATTGCGATCCAGGCGGACGATGTTTCACCCGGATATTTCAAAACGCTAGGCATCCCAATTCTTAGAGGGCGTGACTTCACTGCGGAAGACAACGCGCAGGCGCCGCTGGTCGCGATCGTTAACAAGAGCATGGCCGAAAGCATTTGGCCGCGCCAGAACCCAATCGGGAAGCTGCTCAAATTACGTGGAGAGAGTGCTTACCGCCAGGTGATCGGCGTCGTTGCGGACATCAAATATCACACAGTTTGGGAAGGTGCAGAGCGGTACATGTACTTGCCTCTGGCTCAGAAGTACGTTCCGGAATTGAGCCTGCTGGTTCGAACCAAGGGGAGCCCGATGGGCTTCCTGCCCGAGGTGAGGCGAGCCGCCGGAACTCTGGATAAGACAGTTCCGCTCTTTGGCGCGGAAACATTGGAAGAGCAAGTCAACCACTCTCTTTCCCAGCCGCGGATGATGGCGATGCTGCTCACCTTATTTGGAGTGGTTGCCCTGGTTCTGGCGCTGGTTGGAATTTACGGCGTCGTTTCGTACTCCGTGACAGAACGTACCCATGAAATTGGCATTCGGATGGCGCTCGGAGCGCAGCGGGCCGACGTGCTGAAGCTGGTTGTAGGGCGGGGGATGGGTCTGGCATTAGTTGGGGTGGGTGCTGGCATTGTTGCCGCGTTAGGCCTAATTAGGCTGATGGCAAGCCTGCTCTATGGTGTGAAGCCAACCGATCTATTCACCTTCGTTGCAGTTTCGCTCGTGTTGACTGGCGTCTCCGCACTCGCCTGTTACATCCCCGCGCGCCGGGCAGCAAAGGTGGACCCGATGGAGTCGCTGAGATACGAATAGGAGCTCGGGAAAGCCTTGTAGCGCAGAGCGGCCTTTGGCCGCAACCAAAAACGGCCACTCTGTTGAGCGCTGTCATTCCCGCGAAAGCGGGAATCCAAAGCAATGGACCCCCGCTTTCGCGGGGGTGACGACAAAGGCCGGGTTAGGACGGCCTGAAAGTCCTTGCTAAGAAAACAAGAATTTACGGTCTCGCCAGATGATTATGAGTGTCTTCGTGAGACTCTTCACCGGTCGATTTTGCCGGTCGCGGCAACGGCGGCAGCTTGACGAGATTGAAGTAAATAAGGTATAAGGGCGCACGGTTCCGTCAAAGTGGGTGTGGGATCGAGTGGGGGAATGGAGGAGGGGAGCAGGAGTTGGAGTGCGGCGATGTGTTTTGGGGGGACATTTTG
>JBOGJX010000533.1:0-4479 GCA_050745285.1 Terriglobia bacterium | reverse complement strand
TCGCAATAGATATGAAGGTCGGCCAGAATGTGGCCGCGAAGATCGAGCATTGTGGCATAAACACCGCGGCCAGGGGTAAGACCCTTCACGTCATTCGTGACCATGTTGTGAAGGAACCGGACCCGGTCGCTGCCCATGGCGCTGAAGATTGATCGGAATGGCAGGTCAAACAGCCCCACCGCTTCGCGGACCGCCCGGTGTTCTGCTGTGGGGTCCGAATAATATGCTCGCAGGGACGCGCCATGGTATTTAGCTTCAGCGGCAGCGCCCGCGAAGCCAGCCTCCGGGCCGGAAAGGGGAATCGACATGTTCTTTTCACCTCTTTCAAATCTCGAATTTCAAATCCCAAATTGCAGATAGTTTGTGCCGTGAGATTTTAGATTCGCAAAGAGGAAGCCCCCGGCACGCAAACCGTGCCGTGGCTACCTCTCCTATTCTATCAGGATAAGAAAACAGGCTGTTGATCGATGACGCTGCTATTTGTCTCTTTTGGCGTTCACCCTTATCATATAGATTGCAGGGATTGTGGCAGAGGCCTGAATGCGAGGAGGAAGAAGCAATGTGGGAATATGACCAGCCAATGAAGCTGAAGGTAGGCTTGGCCGAGATGCTCAAGGGTGGGGTGATCATGGACGTGACCACCACCGAGCAGGCCAAAATCGCGGAAGACACTGGCGCCGTGGCCGTGATGGCGCTCGAGCGCGTCCCGGCGGATATCCGCAAAGAAGGCGGAGTGGCGCGTATGGCGTCCGTAAAAATCATCAAGGAAATTATGGCTGCCGTCACCATCCCCGTGATGGCAAAAACGCGCATCGGACACTTCGCCGAGGCCCAGGTGCTCGAAGCAATCGGGGTAGATTATATCGACGAGAGCGAGGTGTTGACGCCCGCCGATGAGGAGCACCACATCCACAAGTGGCCCTATAAAGCTCCCTTTGTTTGCGGCGCGCGCAACCTGGGTGAAGCGCTGCGGCGCATCGGCGAAGGCGCGGCCATGATCCGCACCAAGGGCGAGGCCGGCTCCGGCAATATTGTCGAGGCAGTGCGCCACCTGAGAGCAATCACCGGTGAGATGCGGCTGCTTACCACGCTGCGCGAGGAAGAATTGATGGCGCGAGCCAAGGAACTCGGCGCTCCGCTCGATATCGTCAAGTGGGTGGCTCAGAATGGGAAGCTCCCCGTGCCGAACTTTTCCGCCGGGGGCATCGCCACGCCCGCCGACGCTGCGCTGGTGATGCAGCTTGGCGCTGAGGCGGTCTTCGTAGGGTCAGGTATTTTCAAGTCGTCTGATCCGGCCCAGCGAGCCAAGGCCATCGTGCGCGCCACCACGCACTACAATGAGCCGCAAGTTGTGGCCGAGTGCTGCGAAGAGCTGGGTGAAGCCATGCGCGGCATCGACGTCTCGAAGCTCGATCCGAAGGAGTTGTTGCAAACGCGGGGATGGTAGCCTGTAGCGCAGAGTTTTGCTTTTAAAACTCTGCGGGGCTTTCGTGGGGGCGCGGCTCGCTGCGGCTAAAACCTAGGCACAAAAATGCGTTACTTGGTGATTGTGGAAGAGGGCAAAAACGGCTTTGGCGCGTATATCCCGGATTTGCCCGATTGCGCAGTCGTCGCTGAGACCCGTGAGCAGGCGCAGGCGCTTATCCGAGAAGCTATCGCACTGCATGTCGAGAGCTTACGCGAGGACGGCTCCGTCATCCCTGAACCAATTTCCACCACGGAATTTGTGCAGGTGTAATTGAGGGACAGACCAGGGATTATATCCGGCTCGATCGGAAAGAATTGATGCGGACCCAAAATCAAATAGGAGGAGCGCTAAATCAGCTTGAGGAATTCGTCCTCTGTGACCCGGCGCGTCTTATCTGGGAGCGGGGAAGGTAAGGCGAAACTTCACGATGGAGAGGAATGACAAGCATTGGGAATCCCGTTTTCTTGAGGGTAACGTGACTCCCCTCGGCATTTCCAGCAACGAAGCCAGCGCGTTCGAAGGCGCGGACGGCATGACGCCCCGAGATCCCCGCGAGTTTGCTCACATGCGAACCTCAACCTGGCTGGTGAGGACCTCGGGGATATCTTGGACATCTTTAGGGCGGGCTGCCTTTAGATATGCGGTAATAGCCTTGCGGACGTTTGCCAGAGCCGCTTCAATGGTCTTGCCCTGGGACATGCAGCCGGGCAACTGCGGCGCGTCGACAACGTATCCCTTATATTCGGGATCATAGATAACGTTAACGAGAAAATGACGGTGCTTCATGTCCCTATTGTACTCGAAAACGGAAAAGCGGGCTCTCGCAAGACGGGGGCTTTGCGGAAATCAAATAGGAGGAAAAGCATATGCCTATCAGAACAGCAGAAGCCGAATGGAATGGAAATTTGCTCGAAGGCGCGGGAAAGATGAAGCTCGGATCGGGCGCGTATGAAGGCCCCTTCAGCTTCAAGTCGCGCATGGAAAATGGAGCGGGCACGAACCCGGAGGAGTTGATCGGGGCGGCGCACGCCGGCTGCTTCTCCATGGCGCTTTCTCATCAGCTCACGGGCGCTGGCCACCCCCCGAAGCGTGTGCATACCAAAGCTGCAGTGACCTTTGAAAAGACGGACGCGGGCTTTGCCATCTCGGGGATCGCTCTCGAGACGGAAGGTGAAGTGCCCGGAATCACCGAAGCAAAATTCCAGGAGCTTGCCGAAGCGGCCAAGAAAGGCTGCCCGGTATCCAAGGCTCTCGCGGGAACGGCAATTACCCTCAAGGCCAAGCTCATCTCCGCGGCGGGCGCGTAAGTACACGTGGTGAATAACGGCGCCAGCAGAAAGACAATCGGCATCCTGGCAATTCAGGGCGACTTTGCCATGCACGCCAGGATGCTTGACCACATTGGCGCGCCTTACCGGCTGGTGAAGCACGCTCATGAGCTGCGCGAGGTGACGGCGCTGATCATGCCCGGCGGCGAGAGCACCACCATGCTCAAGTTTTTTTGCGCGGAGGGCATGGGCAGCGCAATCACGGAATTTGCTGCGCAAGGCAAACCTATCTTTGGCACGTGCGCGGGCGCTATCCTGCTGGCGAAGGAGGTCCTGAATCCTCCACAGCAAAGCTTGGGCCTGCTTGACATCGGCATCGAGAGAAACGCTTACGGACGGCAAATTGATAGTTCTGTACAACCTGTAGAATGCCCCGCTCTTTGCCCAGACCCCGTGGAAATGTTCTTCATCCGCGCCCCCATCATCCGGCGCATGGGAGACCGCGTAAATATCCTTGGGAAGGCAAATGGCTTGCCGGTTCTGGTTGAGCAAGGCCGTGTCTTGGCCGCAACCTTCCACCCAGAATTGACCGGGAACGAAGTAATCCACCGGTATTTCCTCAGTAAAATTGATTCATCGCCACATCATTGACACGAATTCGAGACACGGGGGTTCGGGGTTCGGGTGGCGGCCGCGGCACGAAGCCTGTGCCGTGGTCATTTAGGCGCACAAACACCCACGGCACACAAACCGTGCCATGCCCACCTCTGGCAAAGTAAGTGAAGGAGTTTCTCCCCGCGTGCCTTGGCGTCTTTAGCCTCTTTGCGCCTTTGCGTGAGGCCGTACATTTTTTCACAGCTTTATAAAATGTCGGGAGACAAAAGCATGCCATTCCAAACGCTGACCCTTGAGCGCGAAGGCGCGCTGGCCCTTCTCACACTGAACCGGCCCGAGAAGCGGAACGCGCTCTCGCTTGAGATGATGGCAGAGCTCCACTCGGCGCTGAATGAATTGGAATCCGACGCGGCACGCGCTGTAATTGTGACGGGAGCGGGAAAATCCTTTTGCGCGGGGATGGACTTGTCTGTCCTGAAGGAGATGAGCGCAAAATCGCCTGCGATGACGGGCAGCGAGATTCCGTCTTCTGATGCCCTGGAAGACTCGAAGCTCATCGCCGCCCTATTCCGCCATTTTTACGCATTTCCAAAGCCGCTGATTGGCGCGGTCAACGGCCATGCGCTGGCGGGCGGCTGCGGCCTCGCCACGCTGTGTGATTTCACCCTGGCCGGGCCGGAGGCCAGGTTTGGTTACACCGAAGTCCGCATCGGTTTCATGCCGGCGTTCGTGTCCATGTTCCTCATCCGCCAGATCGGGGAGAAGCGCGCCCGCGACCTGCTGCTTACCGGACGAATTGTTGAGGCAGAAGAGGCCCGGCAACTGGGTCTGGTGAACGAAATTCTGCCGCCAGAGAAACTTCTTGATCGAGCGCGGGAGATTGCCGCGCAACTCATCGCCGTAAGCCCCACCAGTATCCGCTATACCAAGCGTCTGTTGGCCGGTCTCTTCGAAGACGAGATCGACCGGGGAATGACCCGCGCCGTTCAAGCGAGCGCCCGCATCCGGTCCACCTTCGATTTCCAGGAAGGGATCGGCGCGTTCCTGGAAAAGCGTGAACCGCGTTGGCGTGGGATGTAGTAGGGGCGCTGCTTGCCGCGCCCAAAGCCAACGGGCGCAGCAAGCAGC